>JAIPFO010000154.1 GCA_021736565.1 Phycisphaerae bacterium
AAGATACTGAGTGTTGGTTGTTTCACATGCCGAGACATAGAGTGGATCTATTGAAACCGTGTGCACAGGGACCTCATCATTGCCCTGTTCCTGCCCGCCCAGTCCATGGTGGTCCCCCATGGCAAACGATCCGCTCTCTATAAAGACAAAACCGGGTATCGAGGGTGTGCCCAGATTCGCCAGCCCAATACCTCGCACGCGAGTTTGAATACTTTGCACCGTAGATATGGCTGTAATGAATAATGTCTTTCGATCTTTGCCGCCAAAGGTAACGTTCGTCGGGCGGTCGCTGGTCTGAATCCTGTCGATCTGTTTTCCGGCGGCATTGAAAACTAGTACAGAATCTGTCGTCAGATAGATATTACCCAGATTATCGATAGTCATCCCGTCCGAGCCTGATGAGACAAAGAGTGTCTTGTGAGACAGCGAACCGTCGGGATCGATGTTGTAGCGGTATGTCTTGCCAGCTCCCGGATCGGCCACATACAGAACCTTGCCGTTTGGCGTACCGATCAGTCCGTTGGGCTTGATGAGGTCGTCGATCACACGAACAACCTTTTGACGATCGGGTGTGATGTAGTAAACGTGTTCGCCGTCCTGGTGCAGGGTTACGTCACGACCATAAGCGGGATCCGTGAAATATACACCGCCCAGAGGATCGATCCATAGATCATTTGGCTTGTTGAAACGTTTGCCGTTATATGTAGCTGCCAGTACGGTGACAGCTCCTGCAGGATTAATGGAAACGATACGTCCGTTATCGCTTTCGCAGACGATCAGATTCCCTTTGGCATCAAAGTAAAGACCATTGGCGCCGGCTGTTTCCTCTCGCCAAACTGAGATCTTTCCGTCAAGGGCTATGCGATGGATACGACTTACGCGAAGGTCGGTAAAAAAGATCTCACCCTTGGCATTGGCTGCAGGACCTTCGGTAAATTTAAATTCATTACCGCGTGTCTGCAATGTTGCGCCCTGGGCCACGATATTCGTAGGACCTGTCGGATGTACAATTTGCTGCTGGGAACCTTGGCCTCTTTGACCTTGGCCGCCCTGGCCCTGACCTCTCTGGCCTCGTCCCTGGCCTCTCTGACGTTGCTGATTGTTGTTCTGTGGTCTTTGCCTTTTCTGAGGCTGGGCTCCTAATGTGATATAAGTACATATAGTAAAAAATACTAGAGCGAGTGCGGCATATCGGTGTGATAGTCTCATTATTGTCCTCCTCCTCTTCTATGGTTGTCGCTGTCCTGTTTACTCCGCTGGCCACGTTGGCCTCCACGTTCACCTCTTTGCCCGCCTCGTTTTTGCCCTTTACCTGGGCTGCTTGGTTGGCGTGTATCGGCTTTCATGGCAAAGGCGTCTGTGATTGTTCCTTTGGGTGTCAAGTCCTTACCCTTAAGAGCCGGATGATCGGCACTGTAACGATACGCACGAAATACTGAATTGGTCATGGGAATACTGTCAGGCATAACCTTGACGGTCCCTAATTCCCGTGTAACTGGATTAATGTATTCCCAAACCAGTTCGCCTTCGGCTGTCACTTCAAAGAAATGACCTTCTGTATCCGAACAGATCAGAGTGTTGCCATTGGGCAGACGCTGAGCACCTGCACCAATATGGCTGAAAAAGCCCTGATTGCTCTTGGAACCGTAGGTCCAAACGATCTGTCGGGAGACCTGAAGTGTGCCCTTATGTGTGTCGTGGTGCGTGCGGACCCTTTCATAGCCGGCCGCGGGAGGATTGACATACTTGTCTGACCGTCGGCCCTGGGCATCCAGAAAGCCGTCGATTTCCTGAACATAGGACTGGTTGGTGCGCTGATAGAGATACTGGCCGTTGTTGAAGATCAAGAAGTGGCCTGCCCCCGGCAGTCCGGGCTTGATCCACTGGACATCATGGGAGCCACCGATCTGCTTGTGCCCGGCTGTGGTCTGGGTCCAATCCTCCCGAATCGATGGTGCGTCGCCTTGACCGTAACGGGCGGGATCACCAAAGCGATAAAGGAAATCGCCAGCCGAGCCGGCAGCCTTGGCTATGCTTGCCTTCGGATCACCGGATACGAAAGTCGAGTCATGGTCGATCACATAGAACTCTCCCTGAACGCTGTTGAAAACAACCTGACCCAACTCTGCGTTGTAGTCAAGTGAATTCAGATGCAGCCAATCACGTTTCAATCGCCTGCCCGGCAAATTAATGTTAAGACGTCCGGGATAATCTGCAATTGACTTCCCCTTGCCAACGTAGTTGCTTTTGTCCGGATCCATATCCTGAATCATATGATCGAAAAACCACCACTCCCAAACGACGTTACCTTTCATGTCCACCTCTACAATGGCGTCCATTTCAACGCCCTGGTAAGGCCCAGACTTCGAATTTGCGCCTCCGGCCAGTGCCTGCTCCGAAGAAACTGCTTTGTTGGCAATGTAAAGCGTGGTCGGGGCATTTAGTTTTTTATTGAAGATGCGAACCCAGTCGTGATGCGGGGAATAGCCCGTACGGGTTTCTGAGTACTCCCAAACAGTGTTACCATCCCAATCCAACTCCTTAAAGCCGCCAAAACCGCTGGAGTCATCCTTAGTAGCATCAAGCAGGTGGCCATTATCCAACAGTCGTGGATTGGTGCCTATTTTCCAGGTATGCACTACGCATCCCTGCATATCGATCAACCATGCTCCTCTTGAAGAGAATAAGGTGTAGCCGTTATAGGCCTTTTCTTTATTGTGGAATAATGTTTCCGTGGGGCCCTGCAAGGATTCATATGCAAACGAAACACCAGCCAGTAAAACCACACTCATGATCACTAGCAAGCAGAGATGTAGTTTAGATGTTTTTCTTTGGATCGATTCACAGCTCATATTTGTTTGCCTCCATCCTGAGTATTTTCGGTTTTCGGTCTCTCATAAGTATAAGTCAAGGTGTTTTGAGCAAGTGTAATGCCCTCAATGGCCTTGAGCAAATCCGCACGCATAACTTTGTTCGTAGTGAACGTTGGCTCCGCAGACAAGGCAAAGACAGTAATATTGTATTCCTTAACACCCCCACCCTTGGACATCATGGGCTTGTATTGGGCCCTGTTTTGATCATTATATCCGACAGTTCCAATGTTCTGGACATCTTTTGGTAAACTGTTTACCTGCGGCGGGATGTTGTAGACAACCCAGTATGATTTCTCCTGGTCAGGGGCTTTATGCCACAGGCTCAGTGCCAAAGACTTGGTGCCGGTCGGTACTCCACTCCAACTTACAGGCATGGATACACCGCTGCCGTCACCGGTAAAATCCGCAGGTAAAGAACCTCCATTTTTTACAACCGGACTGCTGACTGTAAACTCGCTAACTGATGCCTCTGCAGGCCTAGCATTACGATTGCCACCATCCGGACCTCTTTGGCCCTGCTGTCCTCTTTGCCCTCTTTCTCTTTGGCCACCTTGGCCTTGTTGACGGAGATTACCGCCATCCAGATATGGTTGTCCCTGCTGCCTTCCAGTATTTCCGCCCTGGTTGCGTTGTCCGCCACCGGACCTGCGGCCTCGGCTCAGATTTTCAGGTACATTCTCTGGCTTTGAACCGGGTATCTTGCCCTGGGATGTCATGTCTTTTCCCTTGAAGGCAGCGTAATCCAAAGGATAACGGTGAATCTTAAAGACCGCGTTCATTGGGTGACCACGCTCATCAATGGCAATCGGATCTCCCTGCTCCAGGGGTTTTTTACCATCGACGGGGTTTACATACTCCCATGTCTTTTTCCCTTCAGGAGTCACTTCAAAAAACACGCCTGCGGTACCATCACAGATAAGTGTATTGCCATTAGGCAAACGTTGACAGCCTGAAATTGCCTCAGCATAGAGGTCCGTCTTGTTCGGGGCCGTATAGGTCCATTTCAGCTTTTCCGGTCCGAAGGCCTTACCCTTGACCAGTGTATAGTTTCCCTTCGAATCAACTGGCGGTACGATCTCATCGATAGATGAATATGATTCGCCCCGGTTTCGTCCTCCCTGCAGACGACCGCCGCGTGCCTGGCGTTCTTCGACACTTGACGTACGGTTCAGTCCGTTGTTGAAGATCAGGATATTTCCTTCACCCGGACATCCCTTGGGAACCCACTGGGCATCGTGTTGTTGAAACAGCATCTGATCCCGTGCAGTTCCGCGTCCATACGCAGATGGATTGCCCCAGCGATATAGAAGACCGCCGCCTTTGCCGGAACGTCCGCCGGTGTAACCCTTTGCTTCCTCAGTGGTCGTACTGTGGTCAATTATCCAGAGTTCGCCGCAACCACGCACGCTAAGCATGATCTGGTCCAGGTCTGCATTATAGTAAATTGAGTTCATGTGATTCCAAAAGGCAGGTGCATTACGCCCATTGACCTCAACCGAGATCTTTTCCGGATGGTCCGCAGGATTGCCGTAATTCGGTTTCTGGGGGTCATTGTCCTGAATGAGATGATCCCATACATGCCATTGCCATACAATCTCAGCCTCGTTCTTGCCAACCCTCTTGATCTCGGCAATATACTCGGGTGCTAGATAATCGTCGCGAAGCGTATTAGGAGGAAAACCGGCTGCCATACATTCGTCATATGTCTTTCTTTCCACGATCATGGCCAGAAAGTTGCCGTTGGGAAGGGGCTCAATGTCGTGGTGCATCATCTTGTTGTTATCCGTGCACCAGTACTCCCAGATCAGATTTCCGTTCCAGTCATACTCTTCGAGGCGTCCGCCTTCTCCGCCACCGATGCTCCCGACCCCCTTTACTAAACAGCAGTGAAGAAGGTGGTCGTTTTCGAGTAGATAAACGGACTGGCCCGGTTCATACGAACTGGTCCAGGTGTTAAAAATCTGGCCCTCGTTATCAATCAGGTATGTAAGCAGATTGTGCTTGGGCGCAAACAAGGTGTAACCTGGCCATGCCTGGGGGGTATTCGTAATCAGACCAATCTGGCGTTTGACAAACTGATCGCCCTGACTTTGATTCGATTGGCGTCCGCCACCCTGTCCGCCACGACCACCACGTGATGACTGATTGTTGCGATGACCCTGTCTGTTGTTCCGATCGGATCTGCCCTCGGGTTCCGCTGCCGAGGCACTTCCCAGTACCACTAGTACGACAATTGCTGAGATTAAACTTCGATAGGTATTCATTGTTTCTCCTAATAATTTATAGTATTAAGTCCACTATCAACAACAAAAGAATTTCCATTAACCGAAGGATTTATTGCCTTTGTTGAAGGCTGTTCTTATTTATGTGCTGCTTTATAATGCAAAAGTTTTAAGTTATCTCCTTCCTCGTTCACCTTGTCCCTGCCTACCTTGTCCTCGCGGAGCTTTTTCCATTTCTTCAGATGAAATCATCCCGTCTTTATTGGTATCGATTGCATCGAATCGTCGTCTGACATTTTCCTCACTGAAATCATCTCCTCGCTGTTTCTTTGTATGGTCGCACATTTCCTTGAATAAGACGGATCCATCTTTGTCAGTGTCCATTTGGGCCATGCGGCCGCCCCTGGAATTGGATTGTGATTGGCCGCCTCGAGAGGATTGCGATTTGCCACCACCAGGTCCTCGATTTAATCCGTAGGTGCTGGATCCGCGGTTTTCAAATTCGAAGCGAATGGTATACTCGTGCGTCAGGGCCATGCAGAGATTCGGCGTGCATCCATAGTAATTGAGTGTTAGCTGGATATCCTTAACAGGGGTGTGGGAGGGAATGTCCACCCAGAACTGACGCGGAAGGGTGTCGCTGTCGCCGATACCTTTTTTTGCTGTGGCTTCGCTCGGTGTTGCACTAACGCCCTTCGGTAACTTAAGCGAATATTTCATCGGCGGAGCCAGGTTGTTCCAGTGTGCATCATGGATTGGGTCCGGATAGAATCCCAGAAAGAGTCGTCCGGTGCCGGTGCTCAGCAGGGTATCGTCAGCTTCGGTTCGCAGTTTCACATAGTAAGTTTCTAACGGCTTGGCAGGGACAGTGGAGAGGATTGAAAGTCCAGTGGGACGAGCTACGCCTAGGCTGGAGTCTTCATTGAGGGGTTGCCCCTGGCGTTTGAGTCTCGGCAAGTCGAGATCACTAACTTTCGTGGGGTTAGCGATCGGACATACTGCTTTGGTTAATGCTGCGCGTAAGCCGTCGCCGTCGATTTTGTCCGAGGCAAAGATGATTTTGCCCTCTGGTGAAATCAAAAAGACGGAGAAGGATCCCGACCGTAATCCGATTCGCATTGAGTCGTCTAACGTATCGGCAATCCACGGCACCTTAGTGCCCAGCTTTTTGCGAGCTTCTGCGAGTTGGAGCAGGCGTTCGGCCATGTTTTGCGCCTGAACATAGCCATTGAGTTCGGGATGGCGCAGGTATTTGTAGAAGTAGAAGAACTGCACGCCTTTTTTTTCGTAGTCGGCGTAAGCGGCCTCAATTTGCGGATAATTCAGGTGAAATTGTGGGCAGGTCAGGCATCCGGCCGAGAGTACGGTGTATTTACCCTTACAAAGTTCTCGGACTTTCAAGGGCTTTCCATCTGCAGTAAATGCATTCAAATCTGGCAAGGGGCCACTGCTGAGTACGCCTCCGGCAGGAACATTATTGTAGCGGTTGCTGCTAATTGGGCTTTTTTGTTGCGATTCAGCAATTGCCGTAGAAACGATTAAGCAAAGAATGATCAAGAACAGTCGGTGTTTCATTTTTTCCCTTTGTCTCGTGTTGATTTTTTCATTTCGCAGACAAGAGGCTATTTGCATCCTTTTGTCAATTCGCTTATAACAATTATTGTTTGTTCTATCTGTAATTGTCTAAATATCAAAGACAAGGGACAAAAAAATTGGAAAAATTAAATTATTGTCCCCAAATGGAGATTGGACGACAATATATATTAGAAAGTCAGTCTTATAACAAGAAGAGAAACTTAATAATGCTGCACAAAAACAAAGATAATGAGGCAATAGCTGTTTTTGAAATCCTTGTCAGGGAAAATCAGGATATGCTGATGACTTACCTGAGAGCGGTTGTGCGCGACAAATCCATTTACGACGATCTTTTTCAGGAAACGATGCTTGTCGTATGGCAAAAGCTGGCAGACTATGACAGATCGCGACCGTTTGGTCCGTGGCTTAGAGGCATCGCCGGAAAGATCGTTCTGGCACACCTCCGTAAAGCAAAAAATGACGCTTTGCTGGTCAATGCCGAAACCCTCGAATACCTCAGCGGGCAATTGCATCACATTAGCGAAAACTCCGGCGATACATGGGATGAAAAGACAGAAGTCTTAACCTTCTGCATCAAAGCATTACCCGATAATCACAGGCAAGCCGTAAAACTTCGTTATTTTCAGCAGATGCCCGTTTCCAATATCGCTGAGACAACAAAGACATCAACTGAAGCAATAAAAAAACGTCTTCAACGAGCAAGATCTCAACTGCTCGACTGCCTCAGGCGTAAAAATGTTGTTATGGAGATAACGTCATGACGGCAGAACCAAATAAACCTGAAAACAATGATATTGATATTGATGAGCTGACAAGCAAGTGGTTTGATTCTGGACCTGATGAATATCAGATCGATGAATATTCAGAAATCATCTGCGAAAAAATGGATTCAGAAAAACTCCGTCAGACAGCCGATTTACAACTGGTCAATTCTATGCTTATACAGTTAGCTGATAAAGATCAAGTTGCAAAAGAACGACAAATCCAAAATGTATTGAATAATGTCAAAAATTCCTGCACAGCATCCTCACAATTCGGCAATGCAACGCATAGCAAATTTTATTGTTACACCAGACCGCTCATTCGTTATGCTGTCGCAGCGGTATTGATCGTATCTATTACTTTTATAGTCACTCAAATGTCGACAAATACCGCAATGGCTGCCATAGATAAAATGATGGCTGCCATAAACAATGCAGTTGATCGCACATATTCGATCATGGTTGAGGGCAATAGAGAAAACCGCCAGCAGCAATCGCGCCGGAATTCGCAAGGAAGAAGAGAGCAAGGCCAGCGGGCAGACCTTGATGGCGCAACACTCTATCTTCGAGGCACAAATCAATTCGTGCTTTATCGCCAGACATCTAGAGATAGGACGTTAATAAACGGCGGAGATGGCCAAACCAGATGGATGATTCGCCCCGATAAAACCGTATTTACAAGTAGTGATCCCGAAGCATTTAAAATCCCAATGCCGAAAGAGTTGGCTGCAATACTGACTCTTGACTTTAAAGCAACCTTGCAACACATTCGAGATCATTACAAGGTGAAATTTATTGAAGATATCTATGATGACTAGACAGTCAATAGTACATTGAAGTATCTCGATGCTCAAAAGAAAAGCAGACACTTCCCAGGTCCACAAAACATAGAAATCTTGGCAGATACTAATACGG
>JAIPFO010000155.1 GCA_021736565.1 Phycisphaerae bacterium
CCATCCGGCATCACCGCCGGTGCGGCCTCACTCACCGAGCTGTTCGTGAGCTGTTTCATGTTTTTTCCATCGCCATCCATCCGGTAGATCACCGTTGTCGTGAAATCATCGGGGCCATCGCACAATATGCCATACTGACACCGCGTACTGATAAACGCGATCCCGCCATCAGGCAAATAACAGGGGTGCATGTCGTCCGTGCCGTGATGGTAATGGCCACTTACCCGGTAATTCTTCTGCAAGGCCTTCTCATTGGCCGGCGGGAATGTTAATTGCCGAAATCCCGTGCCGTCGACATTCACTTCATAGATCCGATACCCCTCCTGGGCCTCTCCTTTCCAATCGAAAACCACTTTTTTGGCATCAAACGAAAGGTCAAACCGTCCAAAGACACCGTTTTTAAGCTCTTTAACGATTTCCTGAACACTGCCATCCTTCAACGACAACACACACAAATTCCCGCCCGGTGTCCATTGGCTGTTGATATATTCCGTATAATAGTGGTTGGCACTATAGGTCAGTCGCTTCACGAACACGATTTTGTCAAAATCCACCTTCAGGTCATCGCGACCATTGGCCCACTGGGGCCCGGCCTGAACAGAGATTGCACTCAAGAGGATAAACATTGCAGATAAAATATAACGCATTTTTCATACACTTTCTAAAATATATTGTAGTATTTGTGTAATGACGCTAGTGTCATACGTGTTTTTGATGCCCGTTATCCGCATCTTGAAGGCTGATCCACCTTTGGTGGGTCGACTTTTGACGCAGAAGTCAGTAATAATGATCTGGAAATAAAGCGATCGCGATCACGCGACAGTTCAATTCGCCACGATCCAGGATGTTATTATAACAGTCCCAATAATCGAATCAAAGAAAAAATCACGCTTCCCACAGCCAAACGAACCTGCCCTGTTAACCCTGCTTTATTATCCATGATTAAGCTTTTAATGTGAACGCCAGTTTCATATGTCTTTGAACCCATTTTCTGCATCATAAAGGCTGATTTCAATTGTAAAAACGGCTTTTGGCGTGGAAGTCACTTTTGTCAATTTATCCTGAACCTTGTAAAGTTTCTTCTTTTTGTTATACTCGCACCATAAACCCTACCATCCAGCTGGCTGGTTTAGTCATTGTTTTCTGGAGTAATATTATATGTCGACTGGACAGATTGACCCGCACACTCTCAAAGTTCTGGAATATAACCAGATTCTCCAGATACTCTCCAGTTATGCCTCCAGTTCCCTGGGCCAAAAGATCGCCCTGCAACTTTTCCCCTCGGTTGACCGGGGATGGATAGCCGACCGACTTTCAGAAACTACTGAAATGAAAGAACTTATCCAAACCGGCCACCGGATTCCATTGGCCGGTTTGAAAGATATAAGCGACTTGATAAAATCCCACGGTAGCGAACAATCGGTCCTCGAACCTGACGAGTTACTCGATATTCGCGACACGCTGGCCGTTAGCGGCCAATTAAAAAAATTCCTGGCAGACATTCAAAATACCCCCATACCCCATCTGAAAAAGCTATCCGGCCAACTGGAAGATTATCAGGATATCATCGACGAGATCAGCCGATGCATTCTAGGCGATCAGGGGGTTCAAGACAGTGCCTCCGAGAAGCTTAAGTCGATCCGACGCGAAATTAATATGCTGCAAGATAAGGTACAGCAAGAGTTTAGAGCCGTCACGTCATCGTCCCAAATGAAAAATGCCCTGGCAAACGACTCCATCATGATGCGTAACGGCCGGGTTGTCGTCCTGGTGAAATCAAATTACCGCCAGCGCGTACGCGGTATGGTTCTTGATCGATCAAAAACCGGCAATGCCTTGTATATCGAACCCTATGCCATGGCCGAACTTTCAAATCAGCTTGAAAGTGCCCATTATGACGAAAAAAGAGAGATCGAACGAATTTTGTGGGAACTGACCCGCATTGTTATTAACCAGCGAGATGACATAAAACTTTCTATCAAAATTCTCACATTTATCGACCTCATTTACGCCAAGGCCCGCTTCAGTATTGCCTATAAAATGGGTGCCCCATCGGTTAACACCTCGTCAAGTATGAACTTACAGGATGCCCGCCATCCCCTCTTGATCAACCTGTTTAGTCAACAGGGCCATTGCCAACCCGATCAGGCGATCAAAGAGGTCATTCCTATCGACGTTCGCCTGGGCGATGATTTTGACCTGCTTATCCTGACAGGCCCCAATACAGGCGGGAAAACCGTCACCCTCAAAACTATTGGCCTGCTTATCCTTATGGCACAAACAGGCCTGCATATCCCTGCACGCCCCGACTCAGACGTCCCTGTCTATCGCCAGATCTACGCCGATATCGGCGATGAACAGAGCCTTCAGCAAAGCCTGAGCACTTTTTCCGCTCACATGAGACAGATCGTCCAGATCATCAAACGTTCGAACGATACAACCCTGGTACTCCTGGACGAACTCGGCTCCGGAACGGACCCGACAGAGGGGGCCGCACTGAGTACCTCGATATTAACTGAATTACACACTAAAAACGCCCATGCAGTCGCAACAACGCACCTTGGACAGCTTAAAAACTTCGCATATTCGACGGATCGTGTGGAAAATGGCTCCGTCCAGTTCGACATTGAAACGCTCCAGCCCACATACCGGCTTCTCATCGGGACGCCCGGGAGCAGTAATGCACTGGTCATCGCCAAAAAACTTGGAATGCCGGAGGAAATCATTGCCAGCGCAACCCATATCCTTGCCGAGAAGCATGATGGCAGCGCGGAGTTGATCAACCAGGTCCAGGCCACTCGTGAATCAGCGGAGCACAAACGCAAAGAGGCGGACCGGCTTTTAGAATCCGCTAAAGGAATACAGCACCTCGCGGTAGAGCGACTGGATCGGGCGGGTCAGGAACAGGCTGAACTGATGAATCGGGCCAACCAAGAGATCGATCGCGAAATGCGAAAGATCCGTTCGGTCACAAACGAATTTGTCCGTCACATGCAAAGTGCTCCTAAACCCTGGTCTGACAAATGTTTAGAATTTTCAAAGACCATCGAAAGAACGGCCGCCAGTACCCCTCTGGCTCAGCGTCAAGCGGCATTCATCGAAACTATACATACCGGTGATACCGTCTATGTGATCCCTTTCAAGAAAGAAGCCCTGGTCCAGCGAATCCGTCGCAAAAAAAGCAAAATGATGGTCCTGATAGACGGCATGCAAGTGGATGTCTCATTCACCGACATCTGGCGAATAGAATAACCGGCTCGTTAAGAGATGTTATCGGTTTTGGCAACGGTGACGCCGGCCTCTTGTTTGCAAGTATTGCCCCGAAAGTTGCTTTTGATGTGGAAATCAGTATTGACTTTTGAAAAATCATCATTACCATGGAGGCTTAACAGGGTGATGGGATCATCCATTAAGTTTGACGCCAGGGTCATCAGTCCTTTTGGAGTCTGTTTTCTGCATCTTAATACAAGGTGTTGTAAAGACGTAAAACACCTTTTGGCGTGCCTGTTAATATAAATATTTTCTATAAAAGGAATTGAATAATATGAAAGCATTAGTAAAAAAAAATCCTGAAGAGGGTTTGTGGATCCAAGATGTTCCCGTTCCGGAAATTGGTATCAATGATGTGTTGATCAAAGTATTAAAAACATCGATTTGTGGCACGGATGTGCATATCTATAACTGGGACCAGTGGGCACAGAAGACCATTAAAACCCCGATGACTATTGGTCATGAGTTCGTCGGTCGGATTGTTGAAGTTGGTAGTAACGTGCACGATTTCCAGGTTGGTGATCGCGTAAGTGCTGAAGGGCACGTGGTTTGCGGCCGATGCCGGAATTGCCTGGCCGGTCGTCGTCATTTATGTCATTCGCCTCGTGGGATCGGTGTGAACCGGAACGGCGCCTTTGCCGAGTATATCTCTGTACCGGTAACCAATACCTGGTACTGCGATAAATCCATTCCCGATGATATCATCAGTTGTTTTGACCCCCTGGGCAACGCGGTGCATACCGCTTTGACATTTAATATGGTCGGTGAAGATATCTTGATCACCGGCGCCGGGCCGATTGGCTGTATGGCTGCGGGGATCGCTAAGCAGGTTGGGGCGCGGCACGTTGTTGTCACTGACGTGAACCCTTATCGCCTTGAACTGGCCAAGAAAATGGGGGCCACGTTGACGGTTGACGTTCGTGATCAGACCATTGCGGAGGCACAAAAGGCTCTCGGCATGAAAGAAGGGTTTGATGTGGGCATGGAAATGTCTGGTAATTCCCAGGCGCTCAAAGAAATGCTGACAAATATGGCCCACGGTGGTAAAATGGCCCTTCTTGGTATCATTCCGCCTACTGAGATCGACTGGGATTTTGTCATTTTTAATGGCTTGACTATCAAAGGCATCTATGGCCGGTTGATGTATGAAACATGGTACAAGGTGACGATGCTCATCCAGTGTGGTCTGGATATTTCACCCTTAATTACCCATCGATACCATTATACCGATTTCCAGAAGGGTTTTGATGTTATGAGATCGGGGAAATCCTGTAAGGTTGTTCTTAATTGGGATGATAAATCATAGTTCCAATACTGGCGATCAGATCATAAGTATTTGAGAGTCCATTTTTCGCATGTTAAAGACCGATATGTCGCTCCAAAATTGACTTTTGACGTGGACATCATTATTAGTAAAGGCAAAAAATATGTCACAAAAAATCATTTCTCATCTTCAACATGAACTCGAACAGATCCGCCAGGAGGGTCTCTACAAATCTGAGCGGGTTATTACCAGTCCTCAGTCGAATCAGATCACCGTTTCGCCGGATCAGTCTGTGCTGAATTTCTGTGCCAACAATTACCTTGGCCTGGCGGATAATCCTGACGTTATTCAAGCGGCTAAAGACAGTTATGATCAATGGGGCTATGGTCTCTCCTCTGTGCGTTTTATTTGTGGGACCCAGCAGATCCATAAAGACCTTGAGAAGAAGGTCGCAGAGTTTTTGCATACCGAAGATACGATCCTCTACAGTTCCTGCTTTGATGCCAATGGCGGGTTGTTTGAAACTTTGTTGGGTCCTGATGATGCCATTATCAGTGACGCGTTGAACCATGCGAGTATTATTGATGGTATTCGTCTTTGCAAGGCTCAGCGATATCGCTATAAGAACAGCGATATGAAAGACTTAGAGGCACAGCTTAAAGAGACACAATCGGCTCGGTTTCGCATGATCGCTACCGATGGTGTGTTTTCGATGGATGGCTATGTGGCCCGTTTGGATGAGATTTGCGCCCTGGCGGCGAAATATGACGCCCTGGTGATGGTTGATGACTGCCATGCAACGGGCGTCATTGGCAAAACCGGACGCGGCAGTACGGAATACCGTGATGTCCTTGGACGGGTTGATGTGATTACCGGGACGTTTGGCAAGGCCCTTGGGGGTGCCAGTGGTGGTTTTACGACTGGCCGTAAGGAAATTATTGATATGCTTCGCCAGCGAAGCCGGCCTTATCTTTTTAGTAATACCCTGGCACCGGCCATTACCTGCGCGTCGCTAAAGGCGATAGAGATTCTGTCAAGTTCTGTGACGCTGGTTGAAAAACTGCATGCCAATACCGCCTATTTTCGCTCAGAAATCAAGAAAACCGGCTTAAAGGTCCTTGAGGGCGACCATCCTATTACCCCGATCATGTTAGGCGATGCTTCTTTGGCCCAGAGATTTGCCAGTGAATTATTGAAAGAAGGCATTTACGTCATTGGATTCTTTTACCCTGTGGTTCCCAAAGGGCAGGCTCGTATTCGCACTCAGATTTCCGCGGCCCATACGAGAGAAAATCTTGACTTTGCGATCGAGAAATTCAGTGCCGTTGGGAAAAATCTGGGTTTGTAGGACTTAAAACCTGTAACGACAATGACTTATAGATAATCATTCTTGTCGCAAAATAAGGACAGGGTCTGTCATGTCTCTGCAATAGGGGGCTGGGTGTGGTATGCTATTGAATGGCAGGGCATTTTTGCTTCTGTTCTGACCGCCACATGTTCAGGAATCCCAGTGCCGCTATAGCGATTGCGACTGCCGAGATGCCGATGAACCATTGGCCGTAGAGGCCGGTGCCTGCGTATTTATAGATGTAAATGCCTATCAATGGGGCTGTTATACCTCGAAGGCCTGTGAGGGTGACATGGGCTCCCATATAGAGTGAGTCGTTTTCGGGTGTGGAAAACTCCATGTGTCCCAATCGCCAGGCGAGCTGGCCTACGCCCATGGATAAACCTGTAACGATCCGGCTGATAACGAGTAACGGTATATTCACATAGATGACTGCTATTAGTAAAATGAACCTGCTGAGCGACCAGCCGAGTGTGCCGATGATTCGAATGGTGTATATCGAGTGTTTATCGAATAATTTTGACCAGAATATCCCAGAGATGCTGGAGAGGATCAGGGGGATGATGGATAAGACAAGCCCTCCCACCAACCACTGGCATTTGAACAGGTCGTTGACCAGAAGCGAGAGGACGCCAAATTCGACAAGATGTGTCGCAAAGCCATTTAACATCTGCCAGGACATGTAGTTACGAAAACGCTTGTCGATCCGCAAAACCTTAAGGCCTGCCAGCATAGGGATTTTTTTCAGACTGGCGGCCTGGGATTTAAGCTGTGTTCTCTCGCGATGGATCTTGACCTTTGAATACAAAAAGGCGCCGATCAGCCCTGCAATGCCACTGATGGCATAAATGGCCTGAAAGGGGAGTTTATAGCGGTCCATCGCAGCGGTGAAAAGAAAGATCGCCAGGCCGCCTCCGCACTGAACGGCTAAGTAGATGAGTATGACGATGCGGGCACGGTAGGTGGTTTGGTAGTTATTCCGCCAGATGGCTGAACGCAAGGTGATGAAGATCGCGTTGCATGAATTGGCTATAAATATCTGTAAGATAAAGAGATAGGAGCCTATCCATCTTAGGGCCGGGCTGTTGGGCGTTAGGGAAACGCTGATCAATGTGACTGATATAACAACCAGAACGATGGTGAGTGATCGGATTTTTGGCTTGTGGTTAAACAGGCCGATCAGCAGGCCCGGCAGTAACAACCCGGCCATGTGGAAGGTTACCAGCAGGGCGATGAGGTCTTCTGGCATTACGAGCGCCTTACGTGCAACGA
Organism: Phycisphaerae bacterium; assembly: GCA_021736565.1. GTDB lineage: Bacteria > Planctomycetota > Phycisphaerae > Sedimentisphaerales > SM23-30 > JAIPFO01. The sequence continues at coordinate 7,155 of JAIPFO010000155.1, forward strand.
ATACGCAAAAAGGCCCCGTAATAACACCTATGACGAACGATAGAGGAAGACTGGCCAGAAGTTCTCGTCGAAGGGTCAGGCGTGAGACACGTGTGAGTGATAGATTCATTCGGTGGTGTTATAACTGGTTGACTAGTAACCAGTTATGTGCCATTCAGAGAGTCGGCTGGGACGTTCCATGAACAAGTATTTGTCAATATCTTCGGCGATCATCATGCGGTTGAGTTCGGCCATGCGTGAATATTTCTGGATCTGTTCTTCGCGGGAGCGGTTGACGGTGGCACAACCGGTGGAAAAAATAGCGAACAGGCCTAAGCTTAATCCGAGTGTCAAACTGATTGCTTTTGACATATAACTATCCTTTAATAAGTAAGTTAGCGAACAACGTCACGCGTCGTTACAGGGTTGTTTTATGAAGCTATTGAGAAATTTAAGTCGAACGGGTCGACTTTTGGTGTGTTGCACTGTATTTTTAAAATTAATAGATTATCATTATAAATCCTATTCGGCGGTATGTCAATTAGTTTGTTCTGAAAAATACAAATGGATTTATGTTTGATATTTTTGGAGTAAAAACAGGGCCTATTTTGTGTGACATTTTAGTAAAAGCGTTGATGGGGTCAATGTTTGGGCGTGCCGGATTTGGTAAGATGGGTAATTTTTTGTAACGCAGTGGCGGGGAATTTGGGATTTTTTGGGGGATTTTTGAGTGGTTTTTTTCGGTTTCGGCGGGAAATTGATCGAAATTTTTCACTTTTGAATGCTTTTTTTCGGCTTTTTGGGGTGCCATTTTGGCAGCTGCGCTAAATTACTCAAGGGTTGAGTAATTGTTAAGGCCTGGAATTTCGGAATTTCTGGGCGCAATTTTTTATTGGGGACAGGCTATTGGCGGTGGATATTTTTATTTATTTTGCGCTGGGATAGTGCGCTGGTGTTTTTTAACGCAAAGGTTCGGAGGGGGAAAAGACGGGGAAGGATTTTTTTTAACGCAGGCGCGAAGAGGAGGAGAGGATTTTTGGGCCGTTGGAGGAATATAAGAGGTTCATTACGGAGATCGCGGAAGGGCGGAATCGCTTGGATTCAGGGGGAAAGTGTGTACATCGGAGGGGTGAAGGGATATTTTTTTATGAGACATTGGGATATTTTATTGGTTTTAT
>JAIPFO010000156.1 GCA_021736565.1 Phycisphaerae bacterium
AAACTGACGCCGGGCTTTATGCTGCGCACAAATATTTTGACCGAAATGGAATCTCTCGATATAATCACATTTATGTCATAAGTCAGCTATAAGCTGTCAAAGAGCAAATATCGTGCCGAACAGGATTGCCCTTCGGGTCGTTATGGAAAGATAGGCAATTTAACACCCACGTCAAAAATTATTTCTCGGCTTTAAAACGCCTTAAGATGCGGAAAATGGACTTTCAAAAATATCTCCATCCGTTCATCTGCGTTAATAAGCTTCCGCCGAAGGTCGCAGATCAGCCTTTGGATGGCGGTCCCCTAAGCGGCCTGAAAGGCCAAAGTAACATAGCCCAGGGCAAACGGTCGCAGCGATCGACGCCCTGGGTTCAGGAATCCCGAACGAAGCTGTCTGCTGTTTAAGTTACCCAGGGCCGTGGGCGTTTGCTTCCGGCCTTTTTAAATCTGTAATAATCTCAATCACCACCGCTTTCTGCTCCTCTGATAGCCCCTCCCAGGCCTCTATTCTCTGTCGTAATCTATTGTCCTGTTGCGCGCAGAAGGATAGGGATTTGGCATAGTCGACAATGTCAGATTCCGTAAGTTCTTTATTTGACAAGGGGTTGCCCCTGCAATGGATGGCCGGCAGCGGTAGAAACTATGATATCTCATTGAGGTCAGGTGGATTGAAAAACCCCCATACCTCACTCTTTAGGTGGTGGGTTATGGGGGTATGGAGGTCGGTTGGATTGTTTTTTTTTGCCGCTGAAGAAGTAAAATCTTATTTAGGGATAAAGGTAAAAACCGGGTCTCTTTTCCGTTAACGGTACAGAAACGGTTTCGTTGAAAGTGCCAAAGTTGACACTGAAATTAACCTCACTGCCCTGGTCGCCGATAGCAGCCTTTTTTATTACGACCTTATAAGTACATTTTTCCAGTGAAAACATGGCTACCGCAACCGAGCTGTCGCTGCCCCTGGGTTTTTTGTATTTGAATGCCGTTTTATTGCCGATTTTAAACAGGTCATCGGCCGGTAGAGTTACACTATAGCTACCAAAGGTTATCACGACATCTTCACTGGCAATATCGACCATATTATCCAGTACCGCGATACTGCCCTGGATAGTAAATACGTCCGTGTCTTGTTTCTTGCCGAGTCTGAAATTCACCTTGTCAGCAGTTAATGCATCTTCATAGCCTGACATAAACTGTATCGGTACGGATTTACTCCCGTTAACGACATCCGATTCGCCGCTATCGTAAGCCATGCCTTTTCCAAAGTAACTGCCAATGTGTATTTCCAATGTAACCAGATCCTTTAACCCGGTAAGGTCAAGGTTATTACCGGCAATTGTAAACTTGCCGTTCTTCAGGTTAAGGCTCATTACAGTGATACGTCCCGGTTCCCCTTTTAATGCTCTCGCCTTATAGGTGATATTCGTTCGTTTTGAATTTATTTTAACAAGTGCGGGATCCAAAACTTCCTGGTGGCCTACCGTCGGCTCCGAACCGTCGGTTGTTAAGTTTACACTTATGTCGGTGGCCTCGTTAGATTCATCCACTATCACACTGAGAGAGTCCATATCGAGAGTGCCAGTTATACGAAATGAATCGAGACTGTCACGTGTTTTGCCGGCCTTAATGAGGCATTTATTGAGTATGACGAGGTCCGCCGTTTGATCAAAAAGAACACTAATGGTCTTATCCGAATCCATTATAACTGTAATGGTTTCTTCTGTGGATAACAAGGTGTTGTTTTGGTCATACCAGCCTTTAACATGATAACCCTCGTCAGGTGTAGCGGTTATTTCCACGACACTATCGGCATTATACCCACCCGATAAGGCTGGTAAAATGCCATGACCATCGGGGGCGAGGGTCGTCAGGTAATTTATATTGGGCTCAAATTCGACAATAACTTCTTTGTCGGAATCGATCGTTACCGTGTTGCTTACAACCACGCTGCTGTCATCATCGGTGCCGGTCCACGACTTAACACGGAATCCTTCGTCGGGTTCAGCGACAAGGCTTACCTGATAGCCGCCTCGGTAAAGTCTACTTTCCGGACTGACCGAGCCATTGCCCAGTGGCGTGATGGTGAGTTGATATTTCTCAATTGGGATTTCGGCCTGCCAATCGATCCTGGGATAATCAAAGCCATCGTCAATCCTCCAGATATTTTCAGAACCATTTTCGGTTTCACCGATAAAATCCCACCCGGTATCAGTAAAGAGGTTTTTTGACCAGAGCTGAAGAGTTGTTTTTCCCGTTGCGCCGTTGTTATCATCATCTTCACTGCCCATGCCAGATGTATCAACATCCCAAAAACTGAAATCAATGGCACCGTCATTTTCTCCGCAAAAGCCGCCGAGAAGATCAAGCCCGGAGACCGGCCCGGTAGAATAGCCGTTGGTAATGATACCATTAAGCATATTCTGTCCACACATGCCGCCGAGAGAGGTGTTACCACTGAGATCACTCATGGTATAACAGTTGTCAATGATGCCATTATTGCTGCCGCACAGACCGCCAAGGCAGGTGCCTCCATTGATCGTGCCGATAACATAGCAATTGTTAATGTTGCCGCTGTTTTTTCCACACAGGCCACCGAGGTAATTAGACGTATCGCCACCAATTAGGGTCATATTTTCCATGCCCAGGTTTTTAACTTCCGCATTAGAGCCATAAATTTCACCGAACAAGCCGAGGTAATCATTGTTAACACCGGCAGTATCGATGGTTAGATTTCTTATCACATGGCCTTTGCCGTCAAAAATACCCTTAAACGGTATGTTATTGAAGTCATCACTGACATCAGGAGTATCCGGAGCGATCACAGCGGTGGTATAGGTTTCCCCTGCTAAGTCAATATCCGCTGTCAGGATAAAATATTTATTGAAACTTACCGTGTTTTTCCCAAGATCAGCCAAATCTTGTTTGGTTGCAATCTGGTAAGGGTCCGTAATTGTACCACTACCCCCTGAATAATCGTATTGCTTTGCAGGGGAGAATCTTGTCAGCAATATATCCCAATTGTCCTCGCCGAGCTCTCCCTTGGAGCCGCCACTGATATAGGCATTGCCAATGGTGTCCACTGCCAGGGTTGTGTTCTCGCCAACCTCACCAAGAGCAAGCTCTTTGGTCCAGAGCAGGTTTCCCGCAGAGTCATATCTGGCCAGAAATGCATCCGCATTTCCCTGGACCGCTCCATCGATAAAGCCGCTCACGTAGGCGTAGTCAGAACCGTCAAGGGCCACAGACGCAAATAAATCATTATTACTCGTGCCGTATTGCCGGGTCCAGAGCCGGTTTCCCGCAGGATCATACTTGACCAGAAATGCATCCGCATTCCCCTCATTGGCGCCGTTAAGGCTGCCATAGGTTTTGCCGCTAATAAAGATGTTGCCAGAACCGTCCAGGGCGGCGAAAGTCGAGGAGTCGTTATCGCTTGTGCCGAATTGTTGGGTCCAGATCAAGTTCCCTGCAAAGTCATATTTAGCCAGAAATACATCGGATTGACCGGCATTATCCCCACTGAGGCTGCCGAAGGTACTCCCCGTTATGTAGACGCTACCGGCCTGGTCGATCGCCACGGCGGTGTTTACTTCGGCATTGCTCGTACCGAGCTGTCTCGTCCAGAGCAAGTTCCCTGCGGCGTTATATTTGGCTAGAAATGCATCGGTTTGGCCGGCATTGTCCCCATCGAGGCTGCCGGAGGTACTCCCTGTTATGTAGGCGTTCCCGGCCTGGTCAACGGCAACGGACCTGGAGGAGTCGGATTCACTTGTTCCGAGTTGTTTGATCCAGAGAAAATTGCCAGATGTGTCATATTTGGCTAGAAAAGCATCTGATGCGCCCACATTGTCCCCGTCGAGGCTGCCGGAGGTACTACCAGTTATGTAGGCGTTGCCGGCCAGGTCAACCGCAACGGACTGGGACATATCGGATTCACTTGTTCCGAGCTGTTTGATCCAGAGAATGTTGCCAGAAAGGTCATATTTGACTAGAAATGCATCTTCTTTACCGGCATTCTCTCCGCCGAGATGGCCTTTAGTGGAGCCGCTGATAAGGATGCTGCCCGTAGCGTCCAGGGCCACAGAATTTGACCGATCATAAAAATTTGTCCCAAGCTGGCTGGACCAGACGACCTCGTGGGCGTCTTCCGCTAAAGTTGCCGAGACAAACAGGTTTAATGTTAATATCAACACAACCAACGCATGTTTTAATAATAAATTTTTAATGATATTAATCCTCCAAAAATACTGAAAATTAAACATTTATAAAAGTAAAAGAGAACAAATTCGAATAAAAATCCAAATATCGCATGGATTACTTACACTATATCGTACAATTATTGATTCATATTTGGAAAAATATCATTGATAATATTTTAATTCTTTAATTCTTGGGCCTGACTGGACCGACATGGTAGTGTAAGATCTATTCTGTAAATTCATAAAGCTTGACTCCCGCGTCAAAAGTCATTTTTCGACCTTAAAATCGCCCTTTAAGATGCGGAAAACGGGCTTCAAAAATACTTATGACGCTGGCGTCAATTAAGCTTTCTCCGCAGCACATTCAAGGCATCCCTTTGAAACAGTCCGAAAAAATATTCCCGGTCATGGCCGATCGCCGCCTGGTGTAACTGCTGTTGGGCGGATGATATTTGCCGGGTCATATCGTTAGCGACATCGCCGGTTGCCCCCATCAGCTCGGCGTTTATCGTGCGAATCGTATCGAAATTCCCCTTACGGTCTCGATGAGACGCCCGGATCATCTTCAGATGCACACTTTGACCGATCGCGTTGTCCCGCCGTCCTAACAGCCCATCTATTTCCGGAGTCCTCTGCGAATTGGCGATATACCGTTGTGGATTATAGTGCAAATCACGCAGCTGATAATGAAGCCGATGGATCGTTTCCTTCACCTGGGAGACCGAAGGCACATCCCCCAATGGCAGATGCATGGTCGCTGAAACACAGCCGTAAGCCGGCGGACAGACCCCATAAAAATGACGGATAAAATCATCGGCCACCAGGTCATAATAGGCCCCGCCGATCCCATGGATAAAGTAATCCGCCAGAAACAGCCGGGCAAAGATCGTCAGCGTCAAAGCCCGTGGGCGTAATTCCACCTTGTGCTTCCTTAACAGTTTTGAAAGTTCCTCCGGTGTCACCCTCGTCGAATCATTGGTCTGGGGTATGTTTAAGAAAATGCCATGCCCGGATGTCCGGTCGATGGATAAACCATCTTGGTCTGTCTTTACAACAAATGGCTGCCGTTCTTGCCCTGCCTCAAAAGCCCAGAACGGCGTTTCAATAATTTTATTACCGCGTATCAGATCCGGCATCGGGTGCGTCAAGTCTTTGATCTTCTCGTGCCGGCGAAAATCCCCCAACGCATCATTGTAACACTGCCACACCTTCACCGGCTGGAAAATCATATCCGCCGCAAAGCCCATAAAGCTCGCAGAGTTAGACATGAGCGAAACAGGCAAATCCAGCCAGTCAACATCAAACGTCTTAGCGATCTGTCGATTAAGCCGGGTCATTAAATCAACCAGCCCCCCCCCCTGCCGGTAGCTTTCCTGCAACTCCCGACAAATCAAACCGATCGGCCCGGCTAACCCGGCATCAACATCAAGCCGTTCCAACTGACCGATAAAATCCGCCATCTCATCAGCGGTTGGCAATGACTGATATTCCATGGGAAGATCATCCACGATATTGCCCAGGTGAACCAGGCAAACATCCAGCCCATCTTCCCCTTTAACCGGCACCGCCAAATGAGTGTTTTTCGGAATATCGCTATCGACCACAAGATTAAGAGCCACCCCGCCTTTCACCCGGCCCAGATACGAAAGGAGAAGGTACTTCACAAACACGCCGCAATGGTTAAACTGACACTGATGACCGGTAACGATCAAAGGGCGTTCTTCGAACAGCTCAAAACTTTTACCGTCCAATTCCCCCGTATACCCCCCCGCCATCGCCAGGAGCTCCGTTCGACAATTCTTCCGCCAACTACTCAGCGACTCTCCAGCGACACAAAGATCATCCGCCAACAATAATTCCCGGTTCCGATCAACCGATGCAACCATATCGCCCAGAAGCGGTTCAAGGCATACCCCACCGTGACCGGCAGGCTTGGTGATAGAAAAAAATACGGAGGGATTATTCATTTCAACGCAGGCAGTTTCTTTTCTTTTTCAGGTCACTGATAGTCGGGTATTGGCGATTGGACTTCTCCAGTGCCCGTTCAAAAACATCCAGATAATGAGAATATCGAACATCCGCATCGTCCAGGTCGCCTCCGAAATAACGATTCGAATCATTATAGATCAAACTAACCGGTATCTCACGTACCCGCAATCCCCCAGCGACAACCTGCACCCAGAACTCCAGCGGAAAGGCGTAGCCGCTTTCCGATAAGTCCAGCTCGGCGGTCCGGGCCACCCGAAAGGCCTTAAAGCCACAAAAAGCATCGGTCAGTGAAAGGCCAAGCCGCCGATTCAGCAGGGCAGAGATTTTCATATTGATATTCTGCCTGTCAGACGGCGGGGCCGAATCCTGCTGCGAATCATCCATATACCGAGACCCACTGATAATATCCATATCGTTCCGCTTGATCGCCTCTAAAAAATCAGGAATTCGCGCTGGCTCATGCTGCCAGTCACAATCAATGGTGATCACCCAGTCATATCCCCGCCCGTGGGCAAAATGAATGGCGTCAATGATACTCTGGCCATACCCCCGATTTTTCGGATGCCGAATATAGCAAATATCCTGCCGTTTGGACAAAATTTCCGTACTGCCATCCGTACTCCCGTCATCAATGACCAGAATATCCCGGATGTACCCATGGACCGCATCCAGTATGGTATTGAGATATTTCTCCTCATTATAGACTGGAATGGCCAAAAGAGTTTTTATTTCTTTTTCAAATTTCACAGTACTCATTAATGAATCATACCGACTTCGTACCGAAAAGTCAACCATAGTCCGAGTCATGATATGAACCTAAATGTTTGTAAAGGGCGATCTTAAGACAGAAATTGACTTTTAGTATAGAAATCAACTATAATCAAGCTTAGGAATAAATGTAAAAAATCCTAGGCGTTCACGCAATGATAAAATAGTTTCCACCGAAGTAGCACAAGCATTATGCTGTAATTAAATAAATCGTCGCGCTGTAACACAAAAAAAAGCCTGAAAGGCCAGCATCTCTTAGCCCAGCCCAAATGGTCGCAGCGAGTAACGCCCTGGGTTGATAAGATAAATCCCCCAAAAAAACCTGTTTCTGAGCTCAAAAACTGGTTTAGGGTTATAAAAAACAATTTCTCACCTGACCATGACGTTAAAAACATATGAGTAACGAAACAAAAACATATCAATCTGACAATTTAGACCAGCCTGGCGAACAACACATCAACGAACGGCCAGGCGATTCGGTTGGCATAGTTCAACCCCAATCGGTGACCCTGTTTGACGGCCACGAAAAACTCCAGCTCGAATGCAACCAGACCCTCGGGCCAATAACCGTCGCCTATGAAACATATGGCCAATTAAACCCACGCCGGGATAATGCCATCCTGCTCATCCATGCCCTTTCAGGCGATGCCCATGTTACGGGGCGACATTCGCCTAAAGACACCAAAGCCGGCTGGTGGGACACTATGGTCGGCCCCGGAAAGCCCTTCGATACCAACAAATACTTTATCATATGCTCCAATTGCCTCGGCGGCTGCAGGGGCACCACGGGCCCTATGAGCATCAACCCCCGGACCAATCGCCCCTTCGGCCTCAATTTCCCGATTATCACCATTGGTGACATGGTGGAAGTCCAGCGTGCCCTGGTTGATTATCTCAAAATTGACAAACTCCTGGCCGTCGCCGGGGGCAGTATGGGCGGTATGGGGGTTTTAGACTGGGCCATCCGCTACCCCGACCGCCTCTGTGCGGCCTTACCCATTGCGACAACTTCCCGACTGAGCGCCCAGGGAATCGCCTTCAATGCGGTTTGTAGAAATGCGATCCTCCGTGATGAAAATTTCCAGAATGGCACCTATTATGATTTCAAAAAGGGACCGGCCGCCGGCCTGGCCGTCGCTCGCATGATCGGGCATATTACCTACCTTTCAGAAGAGGCCATGCATGAAAAATTTGGCCCCCGACTGCAAAATGACCAGGATTACAAATATCCTTTCGACCAGGAATCCAGTGTCGAAAGCTACCTGGATTACCAGGGCAATGTTTTTGTGGATCGTTTTGACGCCAATAGCTACCTGTATGTCACCAAAGCGATCGACTATTTTGACCCA
>JAIPFO010000157.1 GCA_021736565.1 Phycisphaerae bacterium
ACGCCCGCCTTGACCGATATTGCCCCTGTGGCGCAATTTTTCGAGCACGCCCCACATTCCATACACCTGTCACGGTCAACGATCCTGGCCTTTCTTTCTTCGACGACAAAGACGCCATGCGGGCAAACCTCCATACACTTCCGACACCCCTTACACTTTTGGGAGTCATAGGCCAACGTCACAACACCAGAAATATATTTTAAGCGAGTCATTATAAAAACCTTCCGGCCAGCCAGAGCCCTATCCCACCGGCAGCGGCGATGATCTGCAGCGGAACAGCAAATTTCATTTCACGCTTTACACCTGAAAGCGACGTATAGGTTGACGCCCCCGTAAAGTTCATTAGCATAAAACTGCTCATCGCCGGAATGATTAAAACCCAGGCCGCCTGGGTCAGGTTGTTTTCTACCCGTCCACCGGATTGCCAATAGAGCAGTCCCCCCATCGCCATTACCAATCCGACCCAGAGGCCTTTTACAGAAAATGCCTTGCCGGGCAGCCATGGTAGAAGTATCGGGCCTAATAGCCCCGTGACCCCATAGGCACCCAACAGCAATATTGCACTGGCCAATCCGGTGCTGAGGGTTAATGAACTGGAATAGCCCTCGCGATTCAAGCCGCCAAGTAAAAACAAAGCTATCGCCATGAAGATCGCGTATTTCCCCCAGACAACCCACTCCATTGGCACCAGTACCAGTCGGTCCCACATGGTGAATTGCACCCGCCGCATCGCAGCGGTCGCTTGCTGGTGATTGTCCAGAAATGCCGGTAGGTCTTCGGCACGTACCGGGCCAAATACCACCCGAAAACCGCACCCCTCCCGGACCTTATGCGCCCCAACCCCCGGAGCGCCGAGTTGCGGTACGATTAATGTTTTATGATTTACCACTTCATCTAATTGAACCGCCTGAACACGTTGGATGATTTCCTCTGTTCCAAATGTACCCTTACCGGCGGCACACCAGACATTTATCCCCCGGGTATCCAACACCAGTATCCAGGCGTTTCGGCCGTTTAACTGGCTTCGCAGCCGGTCGAAGCTCATTTTATAGTTGGCCGATACAAGCACCGGCGAATTATCATCCGGCGTTCCCACCCGGTACAAACCGGGCCGAACGATATAACTCATCCGGCCAATGCCCCAGCGTGCCTTAAAACTGCCCAGGTGGTCGAAAAAGGTTAATTCGGTTGAGATATCAACAACCGTCGGCTCAGCCAAACAGCCGCAACAAGGCCGGGACTCGCCAATACCCTCTTTACTGTTATCACCCGAATCATTATCAACCATGACCGAATAGCTCCTTAGTTTCGTCGTCCAGACCAAAAAAATAACCCATCCATTGCCCCTTGATAAAAACCGGCGATTCACAATAACAGATTGATATCAAGGTCCATGATGACGCCAACCCGCCTTTGACGGATTGCCCCAGGCTTTGAATTGACGTTTTTATTTGCCTTGATCCCCACGCCAGCAATGGTTTTACGAATTTCAACGCGTCCCGTAAAATGCAGAAAACGGGCGTTATAAACACTTTGGACGCCCCATCAATTACTGCTTCTGGGTGATTCCCGCAACTAACTGCTGTACCAGATTTCGAATCGATTCATCCTGATCACAAAGTTGATCGATATTTCGGTATGCGTGCAGGACGGTCGTATGATCGCGTCCGCCAAAATGGCCGCCAATTTCTTCCAGGCTGTGCCGGGTCAGATCGCGGGCCAGATACATGCACAACTGTCGGGGAAACGCAATACTTCGATTACGGCGTTTCCCTTGTAAATCGCTTAGCCGCACATTAAAATGTTCGGTAATCACATCAATGATCTGACTGATAGAGATCTGATGATGGGCCGGTTGCGGTTCCTCCCCCAACGCCTGCCGGGCCAGCTCCATGGTGATCGGGCCATCTTCCAGCATCGCCAGTCCATGAATCTTGGTCAATGCTCCCTCCAGTTCACGGGTATTACTATCTATTTTTTTAGCGATAAAGCTGACCACGTCTTCGGATGGATTAATACCCCGCATCCCCGCCTTTTTGTAAAGGATTGCCATACGGGTCTCAATACAGGGCTTGTCGATCCGGGTGACCAGCCCCTGGTTAAAACGACTCACCAGCCGATCTTCCAGGTTGGGTATCTCCGAGGGGGTACAATCCGCCGAGAGGATAATCTGTTTTCGGGATTGATAAAGGCTGTTAAATGTATGGAAGAACTCCTCCTGAGATTGCTCCCGTTCGGAAAGGAACTGAATATCATCAATAACCAGCACATCAACGTGTCGATATTTATATCTAAATTCATACAAATCGCCCTGTTCAACCGCCCGAATGAAATCGTTCACAAACGTTTCACACGTCAAAAAGAGTGCGGTAAAATCCTGGCCGATCTTTCGTTTTAAAGCCTGGCAGGTCGATTGCATTAAATGCGTTTTCCCCAGCCCGACCGACCCGTGGATAAATAGCGGATTATAAACCTGCCCCGGTGTTTCACTGACCGCCTGGCAGGCGGCATGTGCCAGCCGGTTGCAGGGGCCTACCACAAAATTATCAAAGGTATAATCCGGATTGTAATAAAACAGGTCATCTTCTTCCAGGTCGATGGCCTCCCCTGTATCCGTCGATGCCATGGCTTTCTTCTGGGTATGAACGTAGTCAATACTCACCAGGTGCCCGGTGACGTGTTGCGCTGAACTGGTAAAACTTTCGTTACAATTCTGTTTGAGATATTGCTGCCAGTTCAATTCCGGCACACCAATTCGCAAAACACCATTTTCAAGCTCCAATGGCTCAATCTGCTCAAACCAATTCCGCCAGGTCTGGCTGTTATGTCTCTGAAAATGATCTAATATTTTATCCCAAATATCAGTGAGAACTTCTGTGATCATCTGTAAATATTACTCCGCGGTATCCAACCATCCATGGTGAACAACCCTAAACGAACATGAACGCCACAGGCGTCTGGCTTACCGCTCTCTCCATAAGAAAAGATGCAATTCACAACGCAATAAGGCATTGAATTCAATTAGAGAAAGTCATCACTCCATTGACGACTCTTAAATTGTAAAAAAATGATTTTGAACTATAAAACACTCAGATAATATAGCTGTTCGTATCAAAAGTCCCTTTTTATCTCTAAAAACAGCCTTAAAGACACGAAAAAAGGGCTTCAAATACACTTATGACACGGATGTCACTAAAAATTAACGGCCAGGCAATTTATCGAAAAAGTCTTGCCCATTTTCCTCAAGGCCACATTCACAGGACAAAGTGTATCTCTAGAGCACGAAACTGTCAACGTAAAAGAAAAATATATCATGTATATATTTTTGGCGTCAAGTCCCCTCTGGGAAAAAGCCTGATTACAGTTTTGTTATCACGCCTGTCCCGCAGAATATGCAATCCACCTCTCTAAAAAACTCTCCATTTTCAATCCAGTTGAGAATTTCCTCAAACACTTCCCCCATGCCAAACATCCATAGCATCAAGACCAGAGGCCTGAAAATTGAGACTCGACCATCCCGTAAAACCATGTACTGTAAGTCACGTCAATTAAAGACATTCCCTCACTACGCCCGAGAGGAGCCGCCCCCCGGCCCTACGGATCAGGAAATATCCCTATGGTTTGTATGTGCTTATATAACAAATACTTACCGGCATGCAACTGGTGGTATAATAACCAATGGCATTGAATAATGCCTCCCTAAAGACACACGGTAATGGCGTGTTTGTTATGGCAAAGCGTAATCATAAGGTCATACCAAGGCGATTCGCCTGGAAGCAGTTCGGCTTTTCTATTTATCAAGGTCGAATGGTCATTAGAAGGTCCACAGGATAACAGAGTCTGCATCCTTGACAAAGAATCGGTTCCCTGAGACCACCGGGAATGCGTGGATTGGGCTCTCAGAGACCGTGTAACTGGCTAGTTCCTTGTAGGCCTTTGCACTGGGCTCAAACACGGTCAATATCGATTTGGCATTCAGGGCGATAAGAACCGGGCCCGCGTCAACAATGCTCCCATAACCACGTTCTCCACCTGTTGGATTGGTCCAGGCGGTTTTACCGTCTTGTGCGTTAATACAGACAAGGTTGTTATTACTGGAGAGGCTGAAGATATGGCCGTTCTTGAGAACGGGTGAGTTGTATTGAACGGCATTGTCTGGATTGGTCCAGAGGGCCTCTGTCTTAAACTTGTTTCCCTCTTTTGAGAATTTGATGGCCGAGGTACCGCGTCCCATGCCTGCATAGATCAGGGTTTGGCCATTGACAATGGGTGTGGCCGCATTGTACGCCCGTCTTGGTGCTTCATAGGCCACTTCCCACATGAGTGAGCCGTTGGTTGCATTGACAGCCACGACTTTTTTATTTGTGAGGGTCACAATCGTTTTCACTCCATCGATTGTGCTGATCAGGGGCGACCCATAGGCAGGACCGTCCTTTTTCCAGGCCCACTTTCTGTCTCCGCTGACCAGGTCATACGCGACCAGGGCCCCGTCGTCTGGCCCACCAACGTAGGCGACACACATACCATCAGCGATCAAGGGTGAAGCCGAGGTGTGAAATCTAGGCCATTTGCCGGCAAATTCATCCTTACGCCAAAGCAGTTTGTGGTCCGCCTGGCCGTAGCAGGACAGGATGCCAGTGACACCAAAGGTTACGATTTTCCCCTGAGCCACAGCAGGTGAACTCCTCGGGCCGCTGAATTGACGTGCGTCTGGCCCACTGATGGCTGGAACTTCGTATTTTTCCTGCCATACCGAGGTCCCTGTGTCGGCATTGAGGCATTGAAGGACTTCAGTGTCGCCCACGCGAGAGAATACATAAAGTTTATCACCCACCAATGCCGGTGAACTACAACCCTGGCCCACAGGGGTTTTCCATTTCTGAGTCAGTGCTTCAGGCCAAGCCTGGGGTGCTTTAAAACCAGCCACCTTGCAGTCCCGATTGGGGCCGAGCCACTGAGGCCAGTCTTGAGCCGCAGCACTACTCACACAGATGAGAAGAAACAGACATACAGCCGTAGAAATGGGTTTGCGATTTGTTTTTACCATGATATGTATCTCCCTAAAACATCATTTTTTTTCAGGATTCATACGATAAAGTATTACCATAACAATCCAATGGGAATATCGTCAAGTAGAAAAGAATAATTCTCATAAAATCAGCATATTTTGACAAATAGATCGCAATTAGCGATGGAATACGAAGGCCCCGAACCTGGCGATTTTTCCACCGTAGGTTTCAATCATTTTCCTGTTGAATAATTACCTATTTTAACATAGGATTAGATAATTAATAGTAATTTCTACTCCCGATAACCTTCATAAAGCCTATTTTTTACCATATATCTATAAATATATAGACAATAATTAAATATTTATCTATATATTTATTGACTTTTTTCCGATATAGTCTATATATTTATAGACTTATATTTATTGAATAGGTGATACCATGAAAGCCAAACATAAAAATTTAGCCAGAGAGCAACTGGATGGGACACTGAAACAATTTCTTCCTCTCAAAGAAATCGTTCCCCCACGGAAGGGTTGGATTCGTGCTATCCGGGATGCCCTTGGAATGACTGGTGAGCAACTTGCCAGGCGGTCAGGTGTTAACAAACAGCGGGTCAGCCGAATTGAGCAGGATGAGAAGTTGGGGAACATCACCATAAAAACCTTGAGAAATATCGCAGATGCTTTGGATTGTAAATTTGTCTATGGGTTTGTTCCTAATCAGACACTTGAAAAAATGGTTGAAAATCAGGCCAGGACTATTGCTCAAAAACGGATGTCTCGCAGTGACCAGATGATGCGATTAGAGCAGCAGGAACTTTCTGAAACTGAGAAAGAAAAAGTGCTTGAAAAAATGATATCTGAAATTATTAATGATATGCCAAAGTCCCTGTGGAGTGAATAATTATGGAATTTAATTATCCTGAAGGAGCAACACCTCTTGACCCAGATGAAATAGAAGGACTGATTCCCACTCATATCACACGCAGGGATGAACTGGACCGCTGGGAACAGGAGAACATCAATGAAGCTCTGGCATGGATTGAAGAACGCAGACCAAAGGATATTTTAAATGAACGTTTTATGAAACAGCTTCATAAACGAATGTTTAGCAATGTATGGAAATGGGCAGGGACTTTTAGAAAAAGTGATAAAAATATCGGTGTGTCTTGGTATAAAATTCCTATTGAGCTAAAACTATTATGTGTTGATACAGAATACTGGATTGAGCATCAGGCGTTCTCTGAAGTAGAAATGGCCGCTCGTTTTCATCACAGGCTGGTATCAATTCATCTGTTTCCTAATGGCAATGGCAGGCACGCCAGATTAATGGCTGATATTCTTATGCAATACATCCTGAATCAACCACTGCTGACATGGGGTAAAGCCAATCTGATAAAATCTGGGGATGACAGGAAAAAATATATTGAGGCTCTGAAAAGTGCTGACAATGGCGAATACGAACTTCTATTGCAATTTGTGAATTCATAAGTAATATTAAATCTGCGAGAAATAATATGGACAATCAGAAATATGATTCTTCTTGGGATTTGGATTCCGGTGAAAAAAAATATGACAAAGATGCTTATGACAGAATATCTGACGAACGGGAGGAAAGGGACTGGGTAGAATGGCTACAGGAAAATATAACTTTTCCCTTTCAGGCTGAACGTATGGAAGATGGTGATGTGGATATATTTGCTCCAGAAGAATTGCATGTGAATAATCCTTTTCTTGTAGGTTGTCTACATTTTTGTTCCTCAGGCTCGATATGATTTTATCTAGACAGAACGCAGGGCTAAGGGGAACTGGACCTACTCCGATTCAAGATTGAAAATAGTCAATAATTTCTATAGGGATTTCGACAAGATATTTGCTCTGGCAGGGATTAAGAAGCATGGAAAATTCCACGACCTCCGCTCCACAGCGATCAGCAACTGGTTTGTTCAGGGACTGAGTGAGTATGAAATTATGAGATTGGCTGGGCACAGTAGTTTTGAAACGACTCATAAATTCTACCTGGCTATTAAGAAAGATTACATCGATAAAGCTCGACAGGCAAATGTGGGGCTGGGGTTGAAGATGGTAGGATGGGAGTGAAGGAATCGACCAACGGATTATTCTAACCAGTCCAATTCTCCCCTCTCAAAATCCCTCTTTTCAGAGCACTTCCGAGCACCGCCTATTTTTGGGCAAAACAGAGAAATAGGAAAAACCTGTAAGTCATTATAAATTAACATCTTACAAACTACGCCCGAAGGGATTCGAACCCCTGACCTACGGATTAGAAATCCGCAAGCCAAAAGTCATAAACCCTTGTCAAATAAAGAGGTTACAGATTCGGGTATTACTGACTATGCCAAATCCCTTGCCATCTGCGCGCAACAGGACGATAGAATACGGCAGATAATTGAGGCCTGGGATGGGCTGTCAGAGGAGCAAAAGGCGGCGATGATCGATATCATTTAAGGGATTACCGAGAAATCAGATACCGAGTATAGTATGTATTACGAGAATAAAATTCAGAAAAAAAAACCTACCCACGAAATGCTCAATGAGGAGGATCTTAAAAAAGTCCCTGAATGGTGGAAGCAATTTATGTCCGGTATGATACTCGAATCGATTCGATTGACCGGGTCAATTCCACCTGGGTGGCATCAGCGTTTTCGAGACGAGACGCTCCGGATCATCAACTACCGGATGAATTGATTAGGCCTACCAAGTGGATTATTGCTCTTGTCACATCACGAAAAAGGCCGTAAGCTAATACCCGCGGTCCTTGGATGGGCGTTGTTCCCGTAGTGCTTTTGTTGACTATCATTAAATCTTGAACTCTGCATTACAGCTGTCACATACCCCAATTTCACCTATCATGCCTTCGTCTGCTCCATGTAATTTTTTCCCACACTCAGGGCATCTTACAGTAAATGCTTTTTTTTTCCATATAATCGGTAATAGCACAAGAAATACAACCGCAGCTATATATTTCCCCGCATTTCCCATGTTTTTACCCCCTCCTCCTGTTATAGCAAGAACTAGAGTGCTTATTATTGAAAGAAATACAACCATACCGATAAATATTGCAATTTTTCCAAACGCACTTTCAGCCTTTTTCGGTATTTCCTCTTTCTTCTCTTCCTGTTCCGGCAGATCCACCCCACGTTCAAGAAGGATTGTTTTCACAGCTCCAAAGGCATCTTTA
>JAIPFO010000158.1 GCA_021736565.1 Phycisphaerae bacterium
GCTTATTTCGGTCCGTCAGGCGGTTGTGTTTGGCTCGGTGCTGGCCGTGTTAAGTCTTCTGCCGGCCTTGCTGGTGAGTTATCATGTGTTGGCCCTGGTTGTTATCTACGCGATTATGAACCTGTTCTATTCGCTAAAGCTGAAGCATGTCGCGATTCTGGATGTCATGACCATTGCTGCGGGTTTCGTACTGCGGATACTGGGCGGTAGTATGGCGATCACGGTTGCCCCTTCGGTATGGCTGGTGCTCTGTACGATCATGATCTCCCTGTTCCTGGGTTTTGCCAAGCGGCGGGCCGAGCTGGTTGGGCTGGAAAACAACAGCGGCCAAACCCGGATCGTATTGAAGGACTACAGTCGGCAGTTCCTCGACCAGGTCATTGCCATGGTGACTGCCGCGACCCTGATATGCTATACGCTTTATACCGTCGATGCTCATACCGTAGAACTTTTCGGCAGCCGGGCCATGCTGCTGACCGCCCCTTCGGTTATCTACGGGATATGCCGCTATCTCTACCTGATCTACCACCAGCAAAAAGGCGGCGACCCGGTGATGACCGTACTGCGCGATATCCCCTCCCTGGTCAACCTGGCGATCTGGACCGCCATTGCACTGCTGGTGATAAGCTATGGTAGTAAGATGGGGCAGTTTTTGCCGGGGTAAACAATAAGATCACAACCGTTTACCTGGAGATCAAAAGGGGTATTGTAAATAAAGCCATAAAATTCCAACAATTCTCAATATCTGTGTGAGTCTTTTTATGAATGCCAGAGAAAATATTTTACGGGCTGTTTATTTTGACCGGCCCGATCATATCCCGATGGTCTTTCATATTAATGAGGCCTGCTGGAACCATTATCCTTCTGATGCGCTCAACGGATTGATGGCCGATCATAAGTTGCTTTTTCCTGATTTTCAGGCGGGGCCCGGCCGGGCAGAGCTTGACTACACGATCCCGGAGCGGATCGGAAAACCGTTCCTTGACGGATGGGGGTGTTTGTGGGAGACCGCCATGGATGGGATCGTCGGGGCGGTGACCAGGCATCCGCTGGCAAGTTGGGACGGGTTTGATGATTACACTTCGCCGGACCCTCAATTCGACAGCGGCAAGGGGGCTGTGGACTGGGAAAAAGAGGGCAGGGTGGTTCATGCGGCAAAGGCCAACGGTGCGTTTACCGTTGGCGGGTTACGGCATGGTCATACATTCCTCCAGCTTATGGATATTCGCGGGTATGAGAATCTGCTGTTTGATATGTTTGACAATGATCCGAGGTTATGGAAATTGATCGAGATGGTGGAGCAGTTCAATGCGGCAATCATCAAGAACTATCTCGAGATCGGCGTTGATATGATGACCTATGCCGAGGATCTTGGCATGCAGAATGGGCCGATGATCTCGCCGGAGATGTTTTACACCTATATTAAACCGAGTTATGAGCGATTGATGCAACCTGCGATTGATGCCGGCTGCATTATTCACATGCATTCAGACGGGCAGATACGTGAACTGGCCGAAGGACTTATTGATGGCCCGGTGGCGGTGCTTAACCTGCAGGACCTGGTCAACGGTATCGACTGGATAAAGGCCAATCTCAAAGGCAGGGTGTGTATTGACCTGGATATTGACCGCCAGAAAATTACACCCAAAGGGACATCCGAACAGGTCGATGCACTGATTCGCCAAGAGGTTGAAAAACTAGGTAGCAAAGAAGGTGGTTTGATGATGATCTATGGACTGTATCCTGGGGTGCCGCTGGAAAATGTCAAGGCTTTGATGGACGCGATGGAAAGGTACGCTTTTTATTATTCAAACTGAACTTTAGCAAAACAGGTGTTCCGTCCCTATAATGACGTGGGAGTCATCATTGTGATGGGTAAAACAAGGAGTCACAAACATGCGAAGTATCCAACAGGTTATCATTCTACCGGTTCTGGCAGTTGGCCTGATCTTGCTGAGCGGTCCAGCGTTGTTGGGCCAGGGCAAACAGCAGAAGATGCAAGTGCAGCGAGATGCTGTCACGGGACAGTATCGCATTCTCGATGGCAAGCGGCCTGTGTTGCAGTATAACTACGCCACCGTCAAGCCGCCGGCCGGTTATCTTGAAAAGGTATCTACTGGAAATCTTAAATACGCCGTTCCGCGCAGTAATTACATTCATCCGCTATTTGGTCCTGAAGGCGAAGAACTGACATACGACTGGTCGAAGGATCATCCGCATCACCGCGGGATCTACTGGGCCTGGCCCGAGGTGCAATACCAGGGAAAGATGGCCGATCTGCACGCGTTACAAAATGTCTTCGCGCGGCCAACAGGCAAGGTTAAAGTCCATGACGGTAATGATTATGCAGAAATCCAGGCTGAAAACCGCTGGCTCTGGGAAGATAAAACGCCCATCGTTCAAGAAATGGCGACGATCCGGGTGTGGGCGGCAAGTCAATCGGGGCGATATATCGATCTGACGTATACGTTTTCACCGTTGGTTGACGGTGTAACGCTTGCGCGACGCGGAACAAAAGCTTATGGCGGACTCAATATTCGTATGGCTGCGATCGGGCAAATGAAGCTTAATCACTATGCCGATCCAGTTGACGCAAAAATTTGTGCGGCCTGGCAATCGGCGACGGGGACATGGACAGGTGCCAAAAAACCGGCAGTGCTGGCAGTGTTTGAAAAACTCGACAATCCCGATTATCCCGGTGACTACATTGAATATCCCTATTTGCCCTGGTTTCAGCCTACGTTTCCCAAGGCCGGCAGCCGGTATGAATTAAAGAAAGACAAACCGCTGACCTTGCGGTATCGTCTTTGGATATGTTCGGGGCCGCCGCCGACAGAGGCTCAATATCTTCAGCAATGGAAATTTTATCAAAATACAAAATAACAGGAGTCAGACTATGAAATCATCTAACATTACACGTCGAGAAGTTCTTAAATACGGTGCCGCAGTGATGGCCGTTCCGACGATCGTTCCTTCCAGCGTGTTCGGTGAGAACGCACCTTCTGAACGCGTGAACCTCGCCGTAATCGGCACAGGGAGCAAAGCCACCGGTGGCATGAAGAACTTCATGAACCATACACAGGCCAAAGTTATGGCATTATGCGATGTGAATCGCAAGAACCTCCAGGCCACAGCCGCGATAGCCAAGGTGTCCAAAGAACGCTGTTATGAAGATTTTCGTGAGCTGCTGGCCTGTAAAGATGTCGACGCGGTCCTGGTCGGCACGCCCGACCACTGGCATGTGCCTATCTCTATCGCTGCTGTTAAAGCGGGTAAAGATGTTTACTGCGAAAAACCGCTGAGTAATACGATTCACGAAGGCCGTGCGCTGGTTAACGCCGTCAATAAGCACAAACGCATCTTCCAGCATGGGACGCAACTACGCTCACAGTTGGTAACCCGAAAAGTCTGTGAACTGGTTCGTAATGGTTACATCGGCGATGTCAGAAAAGTGGTCATCGGCTCGCCTGCGGGACATGCTACCGGCGATCATCCGGTTGAGCCCGTTCCCAAATGGTTGAATTGGGATTTGTGGCAGGGGCCGGCTCAGCCGATGGGTTATCGATCCTGTATCGTCGGCGGGATCCCCGGCGTTGGTTTGCGGGGCTGGTATTTCGTGAAGCGTTTTTCACTGGCCGGCTGGCTTGCCGGCTATGCGGTCCATGATTTCGATTTGGCGCAATGGGGATTAGGGGCAGAACATACCGGTCCGGTTACCGTTGAAGGTAAAGGTGTTTTCCCGAAAGAGGGTTTGTTCAACACGGTGCTGACTTTCGATATGGAGTATACCTATGCCGATGGCCGAAAGATCATCCTGACCGATACCGGCAAGAACCGCCACGGTGTAACCTTCCACCACGAAAACAATAAAGACTGGCTCTTCTGCCGGAGTTCATGGGAAGCCAGCGACCGCGAGATTCTTCGTACCCAGTTGAAAGACAGCGACACCCATCTGTATGAATCGAACAACCATGAGCGGAACTTTATCGAATGTGTCAAGTCGCGTAAGGAGACGATCACCCCTATCGAGATCGCACACCGCTCGACAACGATGTCGCTGATCGGGGGGATATGCCTGACGCTGGGGCGTAAACTGCAGTGGGACCCGAAAACAGAGAAGTTTGTCAATGATGACGAAGCCAACACATTACTGAGTTATGATATGCGTGATCCATGGAAGGTATAGCAGGTTCATCGAATAATTTTATCGGGAGAGATATTCATGTCAGATAAACAATACGGCATTTTAGTGATCGGGGCCGGGTGGGTTTCTACCCAGCATATCTCTGCTTATGTGAATAATCCCAATGCGCAGGTGCGTGCTATTTGTGACATTAACCTGGAGAATGCCCGCCAGCGGGCCGCAGAAGCCGGGCTTGGTGATGTTGCATTTTACGACGATGTCGATGATGCGCTGAGGCATGATGGGATTGACGCGGTTTCGATCTGTACGCCGCAGCATATTCATTGTCAAAATGTACTGGCCGCTGCCAGGGCGGGTAAGCACATGCTCATTGAAAAGCCGGCCGCCAACTCCCTGGAAGAACTGCGTCAGATGCGTGATGCGGTTCATGCCGCAAGGGTAAAAACGGTGGTGGGATTTGTGCTTCGATGGAATCCCCTGTTTCAGAGTATAAAAAAGAAGATCGCAGAGGGAACATTGGGCGAATTGTTTTACGCGGAGACCGATTATCAATCCTACAATAGTGACTGGTGGGGGGGCTGGGAGCAGGGCCGGCGTAAAGAGATGTCTTGCAGTGCGATGGCGGTGGCCGGCTGCCATGCGGTAGACTCGCTGCGGTGGTTTGCCGCTCCCGGTGAAACCCAGGCGGCCGATCCGGTCGAGGTATTCGCCTATGCCGGCGGCAGGCGAAAGGGGAAAACCTGCCAGTTCAATCCCGTTGCCAACGACTGGTCCGAACAATCGCCGTTAGAGTATGACGGGCTGGAAGTTATCCTGGTAAAGTTTTCAAACGGCGTTTTGGGCAAGGTGTCCGTTAATTTTGAGGCTGTCCAGCCCTATACGTTCCCGCTGAGTATTTTCGGCGACCGCGGGACGATAAAAAATAATCAACTGTTCGCCCCGCAATCACCCGATCAGGATCAATGGCGTGAAATCCCGGGCATCTGTCCGGACTCATCCGATGTGACGCATCATCCGTTCCAGGGTGAGGTCGATCATTTTATTGAGTGTGTGCAGCAGGATATCGAGTCCCATTGCAACCTGGTCGATGCGATCAAAACACACGAGATCTTCTTCGCCGCGCAGCAATGTTACCAAACGGGCCAGCCCGTATCACTTCCATTGCTTTGATCTGTGAGAATAATGGGAGTATGTAACTTCAGGAAGAATAGGCTGTTCAGGTAGACCTTCAAAAATAGCTTTGTCAGATACGGTCCAGCGAATGCTGGCAACTTATTCAACTGTGAATACCTTTTTGGCGATCTCCTGGTCGTTCCACCAGGTTGTCAGCGTCCATTTTCCTTTTTTGTCTTCCAGCGGTTCCCAGAACGTATCGCCCAGGAAGAAGTTGAAATCGCTGGTGCGAACATAAAATTCACCGTCAAAGGGCTCGGCCATTTCGCCAGTTTTTGCATTGATGAACGGCGGATGGTCGATCCGGAACTCTAACAGCTCGCCCCGCCCGCCTTTGATATTCAAGATATAGCCAAACTCCACGCCCAGCCTGGCGGGAATGGTTGTGGAGAACTCCATTAATTCCGGCAACCCTTTCGCTTCCTTCTCAAACGGCGTATAAAGTCCATAACTCACCATCTTAATGGCTAATTTTTTCTTCGCCATAGCTATATCTCCCAGGCTTTGGCAAGATATTTCAGCAGGTCCGTTGCTATCAGGCCGGTTTGGGATAAGGCGTCGGCGGCCATATCGCCTGCCCGGCCGTGGGTGTAAACGCCGAGTATGGCGGCGTCTAACAGGCTTAAACCGGCTTCTTTGTGTCCCAGCAGCCCGGCGATACAGCCGGTCAGGACATCGCCGGAGCCGCCGGTGGCCATGCCGGGGTTGCCGGTGGAGTTGATGTATGTTCTTGTGCCGTCGGTGACAACGGTCTGGTTGCCCTTTAAGACGACTACCGTACCAGATTCGATTGCCAGCCTTTGGGCCTGTTCGCAGCGGTCATCTGGCATATTCTCACGGAAATAACACCGCCAGAGTCGGGCCATCTCGCCCGGGTGGGGGGTGAGGACCGTTGGATGGTTCTGCCGGTTGAAAATAATTTTTTCGCCGTTGGCCAGGTTGTTCAGTCCGTCAGCGTCGATCACCATTGGGCCGGAAAATTCACTTATGATTTTTCTGAGCAATGTTTGCAGCCCGGAGCTATTCCCCATCCCCGGCCCAATCGCCAAAACATCGCACATGCTTAGCGCATCGAGAACCTCCCCATCGGCATCGACAGAAATATTCCCATCCTCATCTTCTGATAGCGGCAAAGTCGTCGCGCAAGGCACCAGCCCCGCAACGGTAAGCTGAATCTTCCTGGGCACCGCCACCCGCACCAACCCCCCACCACTTCGCAAAGCCGCATTTGCTGCTAACGCTGACGCTCCGATCATCCCTTGAGACCCCGCTACCACCAAAACCCGCCCAAAATTCCCCTTATGGGCATCGGCCTGCCGTTTGGGAAGTTTTGGTATTTCTGTTATGCGTTTAGCCATGGTGTGTCCTTTCGCAATATTATTTTCCATGTCCTTTTTAAGCTGCTATTCGATTCGAGTGAGGATACTGGATTTACCGTTGGGTAATTGTTCTGTTGTCATTGTGTGCTCAAGTTTATTTTTGTCAATGAGTTTGATAATTGAATCACATTCCACACCATTGAATGGATGCTCGTCGCCATTTTTAATATAGTGTTTCTGAATGAAGTGAATTGAGTCCTTTATGATACTTGCGTCTTGGGTGATGATTTGCCACATTTCATTTTTGGGTGCTGAAATAATAATACGATCATCTTGAAGCGATATTATTAGGGATATTTCACCATCAATACCCCATCGACCTACCATGCTTTTTGTTACATCAGTTGCGGGTACAGATGACGTGACCGGTGCATTGTTGGTTCCCATTTCTTTAAGTTCATCAATGAGTTGCTCAACAAGTATCTCTCCAGTGGGTGTGTACCATATATTAAGATGGAGCGGACCGTCAGGATCATATGTTCCGGATACATGTACGATTTTATCTGAATGGCGTTGGCAGTATGCCATCCAGTACCGATTTGCATGACGATTCGAACATGGTACAGTTGGCAGTACTATGTCTTGATAAATCAATTCTTCCTCGGAAACAAGAGCTGCAAGATGTGGCATGATATCAGATGGTTCCGAGGCAGATAACAATCCAGATTGTCCTTGTTCCCAATTCGACGTATCATCCCAATAAGTATTATATTCTTTTACGGCACGCCAATGGCGAGCCGTGGAAGTTTGAGCAAGCCAAATACTGTGTCCAAGTATGCCGATTAAAATCCCTGCGATGAGGCTGATTAAGAGTTTTATTTTCATTCAGTTGAACCTCTATTGATATATCTTTTTGTGATTAAATATCTATTCTAAACTCTATAACTTTTCTCCTCTTCCTTCGTGTCCTTCGTGATCTTCGTGGTGATCATTCTCCCTCCTATCTCTCCGCCAACCGATTAATAATCGCCGCCGAATAACCCGCGGCGAAGCCGTTGTCAATATTCACCACCGACACGCCCGCCGCGCACGAGTTCAGCATCGTCAGCAATGGCGCCACCCCGCCGAAGCTTGCCCCATATCCTATTGAGGTGGGCACTGCGATGACCGGTGAGGCCACCAGGCCGCCTACGACAGATGCCAGGGCGCCTTCCATTCCCGCCACGACGATGACGACGTTTGCCTTTTGCAATACATCGCACTGGCTCAACAGCCGGTGTAATCCTGCCACGCCCGCATCGTAAATCGTTTCCACCCGCTGATTCAACAGCTCGGCGGTCACCCGGGCTTCCTCCGCCACCGGAATATCCCCCGTCCCCGCCGTCACCAGGGCAATGTACCCTTTCGACCACTTCACTTCTTCCTGTCGCAGTACAATCGCCCGGGCCGCTTCTTCATAAACCACGCCGTCGAATTTCGCGGCGACCGCTTCGTAAATACTTTTATCGGCACGTGTGGCCAGGACATTATGCTCATGCTTTGCCAGACGGCCGAAGATATCCAC
>JAIPFO010000159.1 GCA_021736565.1 Phycisphaerae bacterium
GCCGTTGGGAAGAAGAAAGTAGCACCATCTTTGGTTTGCCCAAGGTGAGTCACCGTAAGATTACAGCCGGCAAGAAGAAGAAAGTTAAGGGTTCTGAAACTGAAGACGGGGCAAAATAACGAATAACATTTGGCAATGAGGCGTTACCTGAGGTGATATGCTTAACCTTTTTCAGCATTGAAGAGGGGTATAGATTTTGCGCGCTATTTTATCTGTCCTGTGTTGCCTGATGATGCAATTTATATACGAATCAATCACAATTGCCGTTGCCACTGAAGACAACGGCAATTTTTTTGACCCCGAAACTTTATTCTCACCCGTGTCAAAAGTGTTTTAAAGCCCTTTTAGTGCATTTAAGGGCTATTTTCAATTATCGGATCAACTTTTGACGTGTGGATCATAGTTACTTTATTGTTATGAGACAGGAAGACGAGACATGAGTTTATTATCAGATCGAATCCAGAAAATTGACGCCTCAGGCATTCGTCGGGTCTGGCAAATGGCCATCAATATGACAGACCCGGTGAATTTCAGTATTGGTGAGCCGGACTTCGATGCTCCCGAATCGGTGAAGCAGGCCGCGGTCAAAGCCATTAACGACGGGCAAAACGGCTATACCCTTACAACGGGTTATGAGCCTTTGCGTGCTGCTATTGCTCAACAGGTCACTGAAGAGGTCCAATGGAAGAAGCCACAGGTCATGGTTACCTGCGGCGTGAGCGGGGGGTTGAATATTTCGTTAACGGCCCTGATCAATCCCGGCGATGAAGTCCTGATTCCCGACCCATACTTCGTTATGTACAATCAACTGATCGATATGCTGGGCGGCAGCTGCAAATTTATCGATACCTACCCTGATTTTAAGCTGGATGCTGATAAGATCGAGGCTCAAATCACTGAAAAAAGCAAACTGTTACTGATTAACTCACCTTCAAATCCCAGTGGTACGGTTTATAGCCCCGAAGAACTGAAGGCGGTGGCCCGGGTAGCCCAAAAACATAATCTTCTGGTGATCTCCGATGAGATCTATACGGATTTCAGCTATGATACTCCCGCTGAAAGTATCGCCCGATACTATGAAAATACCATCATTCTGGGGGGTTATTCCAAGGCTTATGGAATACCCGGTTGGCGATTGGGTTATCTGGCGGTTCCCGAAAGTCTTTCAGAATTGTTCAATGCGATGGTTAATTTTCAGCAATATTCGTTTGTATGTGCTCCCCATCCCTTACAAGTAGCCGCGGTGACGGCTTTGGGTTGCGATATGACCGAGCAGATCGATAACTATCGAAACAAGCGAGATTTGATATTTAACGGCTTAAAAGACCGATTCGGTCTGGTTAAACCCGCCGGTGCCTTTTATGCCTTTGTTCCCGCTCCGGGTGGCAATGCTACGGCATTTGTTACTAAGGCGATTGAAACCAACGTTCTGGTTATTCCAGGTAATATATTCTCTCAGAGGGATACCCATTTCCGTATCAGCTATGCTACCAGTGATGCGATGATCGCTAAGGGCGTTGAACGGCTTAACCGACTGGCCGATTCATTTTAATGGTGCTATGGGATGGCGGTAGTTTTGGTATGTCCAAATATTGCAACAGCCCGTCAATTAGCGCAGTTGTGAGGGTATTATTTTGGGTGACCTTCTTGATTGGGCGTGCCAGATTTGGTAAGGTGGGGGGGATATTTTAGCGCAGTGGCGGGGATTTTGGGAATATTTTGGGAATTTTTGATCGGTTTTTTTTGCTTTTTTCGGGAAATGAATCGGGAATTTTCGGTTTTGAACGATAATTTTCGGTTTTTTGGGGTGTCATTTTGGCAGCTGCGCTAAATTGCTCAAGGATTGAGTGATTGTTAAGGCCGGGATTTTCGTGATTTTTGGGCGCAAGATATTATGGGGGACGGGCAGTTGGGGTTGGATATTTTGTTGGATTTTGCGCCGGGGTGGTGCGCTGATGGGCGGTAACAGGGGGCAGGATATTCACCACGGAGATCGCGGAGGTAGGAGGGAGAAGATTTTTTTTAACGCAAAGGCTCGGAGTCGCGAAGAGGAGGCGGTTTTTTTTTAGCTTTTTTCTTGACTCCATTGAGACCATAGAGTATTTCTTTTTATATGTTCTATGAAATATCGTTTGCGGCCCAAACCGATTATGTGTAAATGCTGTATTTTTGGAAGGTTTTTGAGTGGAGGATTTGAGTCTCGGATGGGAGTTGCAGGCGGTTTTGGGTACAAATGCAGTTAGTTGCTGGTAGTGTTATTTATTTGGGGGTTATTTGCTGCATCTTAAAGACGAGCTCTTTGGGGTGCGAGTTTTACATTTAGGAGATTTTGTTGTGAAAAAAGGGTGTTTGATTACTGTTGGCGTTGTTATTCTGTTGTTGGGGTTTGGTGCGTGGAAGCTGGTGGGGCTCTTTAAAGATGTTACGCGGTTTGCTGAGGATATGGTGGCGTTGCAAGTGTATATCGCTAAGGAGGAGGGGCGTGTGAATGAATTGTATCCGTTTGAGTCGCCTGAAGCGGTGAGCCTTACGGCCGGGCAGGTGGGAACATATATGGCCGTTCGTACGCAGCTGAATAAGGTGGTTGGGACGTCGGAGTTGTGCCAGAAAATGAAAGAAATGGAGAGCAAGGATAAGGCCGGTGAGGCGGAGTTTAGTGATTTTAAAGAAATGCTCGGGAGTATTGCGCCGTCGGCGGAATTGATTGCCAAGGAATATATTAAGGGGCTCGAAGGGCAGTCGCTTTCGCCGGATGGGTTTAAGTATGTGACGAATGTTATGCTTGGTGTTATTTCGATTGAGCTGGATAAGGAGAATTTTAACGAGGAGATTCCTGAAGATTTTAGTGTGCAAATTGGCGAGATGATGCTCCGTGCCAAGCAGAGCGGGGCCCGGCTGTATCAGTATAAGCAGGAGCTGCTGGCGATGGAAGAGGGGGATTATAACGCGATCCTGGACGTTGTCCGGCCAGAGGCGGCGGCATTTGGCGCGTTGGCGGATTCGTTCTATTTTGATATGTTTACGAATGAGCATCTTAATATGAGTGGCGGGAATGATGGGATGGATATGGGTAGTGATAGTGAGATGGATAGTGGATCATGATGCGGGAGGCTATGTTTTAGCTTTTCTCCTGGCCTTTAGGAAAACCACGTGGGCACGGCCCACCCTGGCTGGCTTTTGACGTGGGAATTAAGATTAAGATTTTTTGACAGGATATTTTTAAGAGAAGGAAATATAATATAGGATTAGGAGGTTCACCATCCGCCAAAGGCGGACCATGCTCACGGCACGGAATCCTTCGGATTCACGGAAAAATATATGAGGGTAAGAAATTAATATGATATATGATTAAGAGTGGGGAAGGGTGTCCAATACCTTTATATTCCCTAAAAAAACGATATACTATTTCGTAAAAGGTTCCTGACCCCTTAATGTTCGTTTGATGGACGCTGGGGTATGATGATGGGGGACGGCGGATCGCCAGGGTGGACAGCGTTGCTTTGGAGGTGACCGGCAAGGGTGGTGTTCGCTTCGCTCACGACTTATTAATCCGCATGGGCGGAGCCCATCCTACTTTACGGGCCCTTATCAATGGCGGTATCAACTGGCGAGGGACACATTATTCTTTGAAAGATTTGAAGAAGAATAGGATATAGATAGAAAAAGGCCGAGCTAATAAGCCCGGCCTTTAAAATATGTCAATCTGTTGTTGTAGAATTATTCAGGAAGATTCTCTGGAGCAACATCTTCTACGGTCAAATCACCATAAATAACACGCCAGGTTTCGGAATCTTTCGGCTGATACCAGAATATCGGCCTGCTGCTATCGCCAAGCTCAACGCCTTTGCCTGCATAGTGCCACTGCCCCTGGCCTTTGAAAAAGCGAATAAATACAATGCCCTGGCCGAATTTCATGGCCGATTGGGCTGACTGCTCTTTTGTAAAGCCGGCTCGTTTCATTCCCTTTTCAAATTTTGGCCCGATTTTTACTATGTCTTGAAGATTGATACTGTCAGGAAAATGGCCGTCTTCAATGATTTCGGCCCAGATACGCAGCGATTCAATAAAACCACTTTCACTACCTTTCTTAAAATCAATACCGCCGGCATCTGCAACCGTGTAGCCTTCGGGAACATCCATGCTGAATTTCGACTCGTCAAAGGCAATGTCAAATTGAAGGTTATCGCATATGATTAGCATGTTGGGAGTTTTTTGTTTGATCCGAACAGGTAACGCTGTTTTGGGGTCACACCAGATTGTAATAGTATCATTACCGCCTACTGCGACAAAAACAACATAATCATGCCCATCAATGCTCTTTAAGCCCTGGTTTTCAACCTTAAATTCTTCTGCGTCTTGCATCCGAACAACCGTATCCTGTAATAATTTCAAATAGTTTGGAATATTACCGAGGCCTTCCAGTTTAACAGTTGTAGCTGTTTTTTCGGTGTGTGAAAGTGCAAGCATTTTCATTTCTTCAAGGTCAATAATGATATCCGTACCCTTTACGTTAGAAACGGTTCGGCGGATACGTGAGCCCAGAATGTCATCATGAATCTTCACCTGGCTCTCTTTAGGTCCGATCAGCATGTCCATACTGGCAGATTTAGCATTAAGTATCGGTTGGATGATATCTGCGAATACGAGTGACGAACTTGAGCCGGGGAAAGAATTTATACCGAGCAATATTGCAATGAATATCATTGCGGCGGCGGCTAATTTTGTGATTCTACTTTTCATAATTATTCTCCAAATCTCAGGCTTTAAGCCTGATTTGATGCCAGCGTCATAAGTATTTTTTGTACCCATTTTCCGCATCTTAAAGGGCGATTTAAAATACTTAAATCGACTTTTGACGCGGGAGTCTGATTTAGATTGTTTAGATTTTAACTGTTCGTCAAGCATTTCTCGAAAAACGGCCCGTTCATCATTTGAGACGCCATTAGGATCGATCCCATCAGCTTTTAGCAGTCCATTCAATAGTTTTTTATCATTATTATGCACTTTGTATCTCCATTTCTTTACGAAGATAGTGCTTGGCATAGAATATGCGTGATCTTACAGTTCCTATTGTGCAGCCGACAACATCGGCTATCGACTGATAAGGCATCTGCTCAATAAAGCACAGTGTCAACACTTCCCGATGCTGAGGTTTGAGTCTTTCCATGGCCTTATGCAGGGCCTCAGCATCCTCGGCGTCAAAAACCGGTTCATCAGTGCCCGATACGGGAATCTCATCTTCTTCCGGCATCCTGACAAACCTGTCCTTGCGTCTGAACCCGTCATAAACCCTGTTCCTGGCGATACGGTACAGCCAGACCCCAAGCGAACGGGTATCCTTGAGCTTATGGATCTTCTTAAAGACCGCCAGCCAGATATCCTGCAGAATATCATCCGTATGGCCATCGCCACTGTCCAAACGGCGGACATAATATCTCAGCCGAGGCTGATATATCTCAAACAGCCTTTCAAATGCCGCTTTTTCGCCATCCTGACAGCGATGCACCAGTTTTTCCAGTTGTTCATCAAATTCCATATATGGCTTTCAATTATGTTCCGGTATCATTGGGTAAAGACGCGGTCTGACATAATTAGTTCAAATGAATTTCAGTTTATGAGATTTTACTGAAAAAATGGCCGAAATGCACGCGAAAGGCTGATTTTGGCATCAAAAATTACCCGCCATCAAATATATTTAATTTTCTTGCCGCAATGTCGGGTTATCCTTACTCTTATAATACGGAAACAGTTTCCCAAGGAGAACATTGCGTGCTCTCAGATGCTGAATTAGTGCTAAAAGTTATCAACGGCCAACAATCCTGCTTTATAGAGCTCATAAAGCGGTATGAGCGGGCGGTACGCGCGGTGGCGGTGCGGATATTGCACGACATCCACCTGGGCGAAGATTGTGCCCAGGAGGTATTCGTCAAGACGTATCATAAGCTGGGCACCCTGCGGGATGGCTCACTATTTGGCCCGTGGGTCATGCAAATCGCCCACCGGGAGGCGGTGAGCATGCAGCGGAAACGTAAGAAACATGATTCGCTGGAGACCGTTGATCAGATTCCCGCCGCCGGCCGTAACGGCATGCTGGATGACGAGGCCAAACTATTACTGGACGCAGTCATGAAGCTTTCAAAACATGAACGCCATATTGTGTTCTTGCGTTATTTTGAAGGCAAGACATATAGAGATATTGCCGAGATTACCGGCCGGCCGGTGGGTTCGGTATCCAAACAGCTTACCCGGGCCCATGGCCGCCTGCGTAACATGCTGGGAGGGCTTGAGTTATGAATTTTGAAGATAAACTAAAACAAAAACTAGAGCAACTGGGCAGCCAGGTCAGCTCCAATCATTCGATAGCCGACGCCGTCATGCGTCAAATCGAACAAGGGGCGGCCGAACCGCCCCGGAGCCACAGAATAAGGAATTTTGTGATGAAAAACCTGCTAACTAAATATGCCGCCGCCGCGGTTGTTATTATTGGAATTATTATTGGGGCTAGTGTCTTTAATGTCTCCCCGGATGGAGCGACCATCGCCTGGGCGGATGTGGTCAAGGCTGTAAACCAGGTGCGATGTGTGCGATTTATTACTGAAGCCAAGACAAATGGACAGAAGGTAACCGGTGATATTTGGATCGATTTTGATAAGAAGACTATCATTATCAAAGGTGTTATGAATGGTGTTGTTAATATCAGTAGGGCTGATGGCGTGAACATGGTCATGGAACAATACGACCCTGTCACCGGAGATGTGCATACAATGGCACTTCCAGAGCAAGCTGCTAAAATGTTATTGCCACAAAAAGACTTTCTTACGTTTTTACTAAAAATGTTTTCGGCGGGTGAAATGGCTGAGGGGGTAGATGATCTGCAAAATTGGAATAAAAAGAACGATTTAAGTGCTAATACCACAATTTTCGACATTCAAACAGGGAATGGTGGCCATGACTTTGAGGTGGTGATAATAGTTGATAATGCTACTCAGCGGCCAATAGAACTTAAGATGAGTGTTAAGAGCTCCGATAGCGCAAGCATAAGCCATCAAAATTGTAAATTTGCCTATCCAGATAAAGTACCTTCTTCATTTGAAGAAATTGGGATTAAGGTTAAATCAGAAAAGCAGGTCACTGGCGATATTGACCTTAGTAAGTGCTATCATGGCCAGTTGGTTGACCTGACCGGCAATCCGGTGGTTGGTAAAATTATATATGGTTGGGGCAATATATATAGTTCTGATAATCAAGGTAATTTTGCCTTCGAAAAACCTAAGAGTAAAGATGCTAACAAACCTGGGTATATTATTGCAACGAATAAATCTAATTCATTGGCCAGGATACGAGTTTTACGTCGGGAAGATTTGGGGAAGGCCATGGAAATAGTTCTGGAGCCATTAGTGACGGTTAAGGCCCGGGTTGTCGGTGCAGATGGCGAGATATTGAATAATGCCAAAATAAAACCGACTGTTGAAATATTCAAGAAAGGAGACAGTAGTACTTCAAGTGAAATTTATTTGGGATGGAAAATTAATATTCAAGAAAGCAAACCCGGCGTCTTTACAATTAGCAATTTACCGATTAGCGAAAATATGAAACTTAATGTTGAAAGAAGAGGCTATTACTGGAAAGATTTTCCATTGGAAAATATGACATCCGGCAAGGTCAATGATATTGGCGATCTGAAGCTTGAACTTGACAGCGGCTATACAAAGGATACCAAATTTAACCGTACCCTGACCGGGCGTATTATTGACGAGAATGGCAAGCCGATACGAGCTTCCAGTATTAGTGCCCGAGTAACAAATGAGATTGTCGAAGGTAAGTTTAAATGGAATGGTTCCTATATTATTGAAGGGTTGCCAAATACGGGCTCTTTTGCTGTCTGGGTATATTCTGATTACGGCGACAGTAATGTCAGAATTACCCCCGAGACTCCCAATGAATATGATATCCAGGTATTCCCAGGTGGCTATGAGCTGTATGGGAAAAAAGCACCGGAATTGAAGGTTGATCAATGGCTAAATTCCGAACCTGTCAGTATTGAAAAGTATCGTGGCAAGGTTGTTGTGTTAGCTGTAAGTATTCATGATATAAGGCGTGAGAGTTCTATTAAAAAGATGGAAGCCTTATTCAAAAAATACCAGGACAAAGGGTTGGCTGTTATAGCGGTACACCGTAATAACG
>JAIPFO010000160.1 GCA_021736565.1 Phycisphaerae bacterium
CGGCTCCACCGGCATTCATAGTCCTATGGACAAATAACACTTTTATTGGACGCAGATGTTTACTCATTGTATGTAAAATTTTATCCTAATTTAATAAAACAATCTAATAAAATAGTACGAAAGTTCTCTGTAAAAAAACTGAATAATATAATTATCAAGTTCATTGGTCGTAATGTTTATGCTGACGAATAGCTTTTTAGGCGTTACTTCCCCACTTTCAGCAAATGGCGCAAGCGTTCAGCAAATCTGAAATCAAGAACGAATTGCCATGAAAACAACTTAAAGGTTTTTTTTTGACAAAGCATATTTACCAGTGGAAAGGCGATAAGAAAGACCATGATCGCTTTTGTTGACATGGGCAATATCCCGCAGTATCGACTAAGAATATGTCGAATATAGTCATATCGCTTATAATAGAACATGTCATAGATTATTCGATGGAGATCCCAAACAACAAACCGACAAAAGGAGTCATATTGACCATATTGCCGTGTATGAGCAAGATGAATATCAAACACCTGGAGCACATAGAGATTTTTAGCCATAGTTGTCTGAGAATTAGTCAAACCATCAGAACGATATTTGGTATAGATCATTAATGGTTCGGCATTATAACCAAATTTTGGCCAGTGACAGGCAATCCGAAGGCACAATTCAAAATCTTCACTAAAATAAAGACCTTCGACATATCCCCCCACCACTTGAAAAACATCCCGATGGACCATCAGAACAGAGGGTGTCCATATGAGCATATTGAGAATCATATCGATATAATTCTCAACAAACTCTCGGTCAGACAGAAACGTCTTGGCTTCTTCCAGCTCCAATGCCAGATACTCACTCTGACTCTCTTCATGATGAAAAATAAAATTAGCTCCAACCCACATCAATTCGGGATTACGCTTCAAAAGATCGACTTGACATTGCAATTTATGGGCCAACCAGGCATCATCTGAATCCAGAAACGCCAACCATCGACCCGCGGCCGCTTTGATACCACGGTTACGAGCGGCACCAGGGCCAGCATTATTCTGGTAGATATAACGCACGGATGCCCCGTAACTCTGAATAACTTCGGCCGTATTATCAGTAGAGCCATCATCCACCACGATCACTTCGTCTGGCCGATACGTCTGGGCCAAAACACTATCGATGGCCCGCCCAATATATCCAGCCGCATTGTAGGTCGGTATAATCACTGATATGCTGAATTGTCTATCATCGATCGTTTCTGACATCACATTGAATACCCATAATGATAACGGAACACCGCTTTTTTTCATACAAAATCATTGCATTTTTTCACATAATTGACCCATTACATATACCCCAGATCCTTCAACCGATCTTCAAGTTCCTTTTTATCCTCACTCCAATAGGTGTCAATTTGATCATTATTTTCATGTATCATATCCAACTTAATACATGCTTCTTGTGGATTTTCATCTAAAAACTCTCGCATAAATATATCTGTAATAATCTGTCCGTCACACACATCAGGAGCAGAGAGCCCCAGGTAATACATGACCGTCGGCATTATATCAACAATCGATGCGGTAATATTCTGCCGAACAGGTACACCGTTTCCATGGGCAATTAAAACGCCGTCCTTATGGTGGGTGCCAACGTGCATATCTGTATCAATTGATATTGTATGGAACCATTCACCGCCGGGAGGTACCTGGTCCGATAAGGAATAACCTGCCGATGGCACCAGCACTAAATCAGGCATTTTATCCAAACAACGACCATGGTAAATATCTTCTTTACAATATACTTTTTCAATGATCATTCTTCCCGTTTTTGGATCTTTGAATCTGGACAGTTTCTTGATTAAATCGTGTTTTGTTTTCTCCCTTAATTGGGGATCTTCCTCTTTAAGATAAACAAATCCTTCCCGGCAAGAACAACGGAATGCAACCCGGTTCACATAAGGTTTCAGTTTGACCTTTTTTTCGATGCGGTCAACGCTTTTCTTAGGCAGAAACGGCCGGATCAATTTACCCAATCCAATTTTTTTGGCCAGCGCAACAGAATCAGAAGACTTGGCACCGGGGGCATTATTAAACCCTTCTTTATAAAGCCAGGGCCTGATGTGCCATTCACGCATATGTGATTGAAAACCATGGTCTGACACAATCAACAGCAAATGATCTCGACCATTTTTTTCACCAAATGCCTTATGTGTCCGTTCGATCATCTGGTCAAGTTTTTGATAAAAGTTTTCGAACAGATATTTACTTTTCTCTTCATCATATAAAGGATGCTCTTTGTCCAAATAACACATAAAAGCGTGCTGGATAATATCAGAGGCGTGATAGTGAACCATAAACAAGTCCAGTAAGCCCTTGCCAATTAAAAACGCGGCCGCTTTGCCACGGCACTCAATGTTTTTAACCATCACCTCGACAAATGTTTCAAACGGGAGCTCAGAGGGTTTAACATGAGCAACATCCAGGGTTAGAATATCATAATCCGGAATAGCCTCCATCAATTCCCGTTTCAACTCTGGCGGCCAGGTGAATTCCGCTTCAATAGATGGGGTCAGTACGCCAGTAACCATAAAACCATTATCAATCTTTCTCGGCGGATAGGTCATCGGAACATTTAAAACTCCAACCTGTTTGCCGGAACTACCCACATACTCCCAAAGCGTTATCGGCAGATCCTTTGAACTCACAAAATGCGGATTATTCTGCTTATCCCAACATTGAAAATTATAGACCCCATGCTGCCCCGGATTCACCCCCGTCTGAAAACTGCCCCATGCCGCAGGCGTGATGGCCGGAACAGTAGATTCCAACACCCCCGAAGCCCCCTCATCCACCAAACGCTTCAGGTAAGGCATATACCCCTCGGCCATCGCCGGTCGAAGAATTGTCCAGGTTCCCCCATCAATACCGATTATCAGAACTTTATGATTCATATTCATATATACCTTGACTACCTGTTTTCAATGAGCACTCTTATAAACAACATGTCCACAGAATCCATGTTCCTATTCTTCACATTAATCTACTTTTTTAATCCAGAAACTACTGGGGTAATGATATTCTTTAAATCCTTCCGGCTGTGGGAAAATTATCTCCATTTTTTCAGGATACCGTAAATTCATATAATAATTTGAAAACACAACGTCGTAACTTCTATTAAAACACAAAAAGGCTTGCAGCAAATATTGCTCATTCCAAAATAGCCTTTTATCGATAAGCCATTCGCGAGGATGATGCTTTGGAAAAAATATGTCATGAAAATGCACATAGACTCCTTTTTTTAACCGCGGAAGCACTTCCAGAAAAATATAATTAACATCCGAACCGATTTGCGATACATGACTGGAATCAATAAAAAGAATGTCGTTAGCATCTAATTCTAAAAACACATCAAGCGGAACGTTCTGAACTTTCTTTATGATCAATTCAGACAAACCTGGAAATCCCTTCTTTAGCACACCATTGGGATATGGCTCAATGGCCAACAGCTTAGATGGATTGCCCTCTTTACGATTCAATTCACATGCACTTGCTGTTACATAAGTCGAATGGCCGGAGCCCACTTCAATGATCTTTCGAGATTTTAAATGACGTACCATACAGTGCAAAAGTGCCGCAGGTTGATAACCAAATTGAGGGCAATTTAGAAAATATCGATATGGAGTCTCTGGCTGATTAATTGGAAATTGATACTCTTGACGATAACTTAAACAAACTTCATCAAGAAACTTCAACTGCTCTTCGACCCGAAGATTCAGCCCAGCCATTTCTGATTCCGCTTCCAGCAACTGACTCTCTCTTCTTAACTCTCCAGTATCAGGAATTGGTGTGTAAAAATAGTTCCGGACCACACTAACGCCATGTGACTGGCAAAACTCAAAAAAACGTTGTGATAATATAAAATTAAATAATTTCCGCTTAAAATATCCCAAAATTGAACACCTTTATATTGTATTTATATTTATTGATCCCAGCCCCATGAATGCGGTAAGTATGTCGTACCATTAATCTGGCGCCCTCCATTGACCTTAATCTGAATTGCGTTTTCTACTCGATCATAAAATGAAAAACCATCCGAATGAAAAATCACTAGATCAACACTATACATATCTGGCAAAAGGTTGAAATGATCTATCATTATATCCACATAACCATCATTCGAAATGGACGGTATCTGCTGAGCATCATAATCATTTCGAATCCCTGACACCTGTTTTCCATTTGCCTCCATAATAATAATATTAAATATGGGATTGTCAATTTGCTCAGAAGTTCGATAGTGAATTCGCAATTTAATAAAATCGCCAACTCCAATCCCTTCCTGTTTTTCATCACGGTTATTAAGTTTTTCTACGTTGGTAATCCGAATCTCACCTGTACCAGCAGTAAGCTGTGCTCCCCTAGTTTGAGCGTTCTCCCGATACACATCAATCGCCGTGGGTGTTACCCCTTCATACTGCACTTTTCCCTTCATCATCACGATTGCCCTCGGGCAGACATAACTGACCGTATGCATATCATGCGAGACAAAAATAATCGCCGTACCATTTTCGATCAGTTCCTGGATCCGCTGGCGGCACTTGGCCCGAAACGCGATATCCCCCACCGCCAGGACCTCATCGACCAGTAAAATATCCGGGTTCAAGTGGGCCGCCACGCTAAAGCCGAGTCGGACATGCATCCCGGAGCTATAATTCTTTACCGGCGTATCCAGAAACTCCTCCAACTCTGAAAACGCCACAATACTATCAAATTGGCGATCGATCTCCTTCTTACTCAGCCCCAGAATCGACCCATTAATATAAATATTCTCACGCCCGGTGAGCATCGGATGAAATCCCGCCCCCACTTCGATCAAGGCCGCCACACGGCCCTTCATTCGGATCTCACCCCGATCCGGGATGATAATCCCATTGAGCAGCTTCAACAGCGTACTCTTACCCGCCCCATTGGGTCCGATAAGCCCCAGGCACTCTCCTCGCTTCAAGGAAAATGATACATCCTCAACAGACCAGAATTCCTTCGTCCTCAGTTGGTCCGAATGGCTCCGAAATCCCAACAGATTCCGACACACATCCCCGGCACCATACAGCATCGAACGCTTCAGGCTCCGGCAGAACTTCTTGCTAAGTTGATTGACTTGAACTACGACATCGCTTTGCAAATCTTAAACCCTCTCAGCCACGCGGGGCATCGCCACGTAGAAAACGCGCCAGGCTAAAACAAATAAAATAATTCCAAAGATACTCATACCCAACAACGTCCATGGCTGACTCAAAGTCCCTGAAATCGTCAGATCGCGAGCGGCCGTGATAAAGGGGCTGACCGGATTCAAATAATTGATCAATACCATCGGATACCTGGTCGGCGGCGGATAAATTACCGGCGTCAAAAACATCCCAAATGTCATTAGTAACGATAGTGAGCTGCCTACATCTCGAACAATACTATTGGCCAGAGATAAAATAAAGCCCATGCCAATCGTCATCAGGCACAGCGGAACCAAAACGACCGGAACAAAAACAACGGTCCAGGAAGGGACTATTCGATACCACGCAAACACCAGGACGATCAGGACAAAATGAATCAGAAAATTGAATAATGAATCCCCAAAAGCAGCAAAAACAAGTGTCTCACGGGAGAAATTCACTTTGGTGATCAAATTCCGCGAAGCAATCAGACACCCTGCTGCTTTGGTAAGCCCAACCGAGAATAACTTCCAAATAGCCAGGCCAGACAAAACATAGGCCGGGTAGGCAATCTCCGTATCACCAATCCCCGTCAATATCCCTTTTTTTAGCCAGGTAAACGTGGCAACAGTAATAATGGCCGGCACCACCGCCCACAAATACCCAAAAGCCGACTGCCTGTAGCGGGCCGATAAGTCACGAACGAACAACCGCCACATCAACTCCCGGCTACCAAGAAACTCACGCATCATCCGCCGAAAATCCTTCCATCCCATCCCCCGGTGAGAATCAGGCGAATAGATAGTCTCCTGGGCATACCTTTTCGTTTTTGATTGTGACATCAGCCTTACTACGACTCCTGATCAAAAGGCCATTCTCTGTATCAAAAAAGCCATTACTATTGTTTTAAAATGTTACTATACTAGTATATCGTAATAATTACGCCTTGAAAGCACTTTTTTCTGACGCCCCAGCCAGAAAAACCACCGGTTATTCATTTTTGCCGCAGAAGCCCTTTTTACATTCGCTATGTATCAATCTTTTCGATCACTACGTCAGAGGCCGATATTCCCTAGAAAAAATGTCAAAGTACCAATAGTATCATGGCATCAAAATCATTGGACACGCCCTGGGCCATCCAAAGACACAAAAAATAATTTCTCCTCATCGATAACCCCTTATCATTAAATAACTTACATTAGAAAGAAAACGGCCGGTCTTCCACTCAAAAAAAAACCAAGAAAACACGAATTTCCCTTGACATTGCTTATTCACGTGATAGAATTTAAGTGTAGCAGGTAGTATGCTTTTCATACTATACATGATTTTAACATTATTTGTTCGCTATTATTATTTTATATTTCCAAGCTATTATAAATCATACCTTCTTGATCCTACCTGCCTGAAATTCGCTACCGGCCTTACCTTAAGGCCCTGCGTAGTCCCTCATCACCATTACACACGAATTGCACGCTGACTTTCTACGAAGAATTTGACCTTTGTAGATTTAGCCTGGGATGTTTTCGGGTGCCTTGTTGGTAGCCGCACTGCAATTATGTATATTTTTATTGATCTATTTCCCAGGTGTATTTTTTGGAATTCTTTTTTTAGGAGAACTGTTATGAAGAGATCTAAAGGTTTTACCTTGATCGAACTGCTTGTGGTGATCGGTATCATCGCCCTGTTAGTCGCCATTCTGATGCCGGCCTTAAGTAAGGCCAAAGAAATGGCAAAACAAATCCAATGTGCCAGCCAGCAAAACAGTATTGGCAAAGCCATGTACATGTACATGGGCGAGAACAAAGGCTCCATGCCGACAACAAAGACAGCAGGTGTAACGACATATGGCAACGCTGGCGGTATTCAACTGTATGGCACTGCTAATACACCAAAAAACTGGTACACCCTTGATGATAAAACATGGGATTGGAGTATAGCCAAAGGTAATGTAGGTGGTTGCCTGTATCTCCTGGTTAAATACGAAGACCTCGTCCCAAAAATGTTCCTCTGTCCCAGCTCACCAAACGATGAAGAGATGAGCATGCAAACTGCCCTTGATGCAAATCCAGCTATCCAAAATTGGTCAGACATGCAGGGCTTTGCTAGTTTGAACAACCTGAGCTATTCTTATCATGACCCTTATGGCACTGCTGCTGTTTTGGATGATTCTTCATCTTCTGGCCTGGTGGTAATGGCAGATAAGAGTCATGCTTTTGCTCCTGGAGACGGGACACTGACTCCCAATATTGGTACTGGCCCTGTGGGCTTTTTTGACAACGACTGGACCGACCAAAACTCTCCTGATGCACACGGTAATACAATTAATCACAGAACTCAGGTGCAGAACGTGTTATTCATGGATTCACATGTCAAAAAATATTCAAAGCCTAATGTTGGCGTTGCAGACGATAACATTTACAGTCATTGGCCAGCCACTACAGCAAACGATGTACAAAAACAGAATGGGCAGTGGGGAGGCGGTAACGCTCTTCATATGAACGACACCTATCTGGTCAACTAATTTCATGACATCTCTGTAACTCAACCCTAAAGTTAATTAAATCTTTTAATTCAACTTAAGAGTTGTTGTTGAAAAATAAAAGGGACTCTCGCAACCGAGAGTCCCTTTTTTTGTACTCAATAGTTTCATAGTCTCATCTGTTGGCATTCCATCCCTGCAAAACAGACCTGATACGGCATAAACATAGGGTTGCAGGGTGAAAGGCACCTGATACTTAGAATAAGGCATAAATAAAAGGTGCTAAGGCACTACCCTCGGTGAAGACAATCAAAGCACCCAACAGGACCATAAAGATTACAATAGGCAACAACCACCATTTTTTTCGGGCCTTCATAAAAGCCCACAATTCTTTCATTATTGATATTTTACTCATAACGTCTAATTCCTTGATTTATTTGCACATAATGCTCTTTAACTGGCCATAAATGACATCCGCAAAAATTCGATTT
>JAIPFO010000161.1 GCA_021736565.1 Phycisphaerae bacterium
GGTGAGATAGGGGCAATCGGTTTCGATAAATATCCGGTCCAATGGTGCATAGGCGGCGGCTTCCTGTACCGGCTGGGCATTTTTATAGGTAATTGTGCCGGTAAAGGATAGAAAGCAGCCCATATCCAAAAGTGTTTTGGCCATCGCCCTGTCGCCGCTATAACAATGGAAGACAACCTTGTCGGATGTTTTCTGCCATTCGGATAAAATTCCCACGCAGTCATCAAAGGCATTACGGCAATGCACCACAACGGGGCACTGAAGCTTTGAGGCCAGTTCAAGCTGGTCCATAAAAACACGCTTCTGAATATCACGGGGTGACAAATCATAGTGGTAATCGAGTCCACACTCCCCGATGGCCACGACCTTCTTACTGGCGGCCATCTCTTCGAGTGATTTTAGATACCCCCCCTCGGCCGCTTTGGCCTCATGGGGATGAATTCCCGCGGTGCTATACATTTTGTCGTAACGGGCCGCCAGTTCCATTGCGGCCTGACTGTCGGGAAGGTCGGTGCCCACGGTAATAAAGGTATCCACCCCGACGTTGGTGGCCCGGGTCAAGACATCCTGGAGTTGCGCGAATAATTTTTCATCGGTGAAGTGGGCATGGGTATCAATAAACTGCATATCATTCCTTGCGATATATGTAACGAATTTCAGGTCATGTGCGATTTTCAAAAAAAAGAATCTATTCACCACGAAGGTAAGCGAAAGACATTAAGAAATATATTTTTTGTAAGCGTTCACACAAAAGTTGTGATGCTGCTATATTTCCTGTCATGAACTGTCCCCCGCCGTGAGGGGGCGGGGGTATATATTGTACTCCATGCCACGGGTTTCGCTGCGCTCACCCGCGGTTATTATTATTTGACCACTCCGTGGTCAGGAGATGGTCCTTTGGACCGTTTATCATACTGCCCGCCAGAGGCTAATCCATAGCTTACGGCGGAAATAAAACATTTTCGCGTGAAAGCTTACTATTTTTTGAGAACTGATATCCCCTTTGCCAGTCGCTCTATTCGTAAAAAACGTGAGCCCGCCCGGGGCGGGTTTTACTGTGTGAACACAACGCCTCTTCGTTCTTAAATTCGTTCGAGTTCTCCGTATTGACTCATTTTATTTATCAATACGTTTGATACTTTCCAGGATACTCCTTCGGGTGGTGACCTCGGGATAGTGTTCGCCGATTTGGGTGAGCTGTTCGAGGCAGTCCGAATCGCCGACCCTGCCCAGGGCGATGGCGGCCTGCTGGCGGGTGCTTGAGGCATTGTCGAGGTTTTCCAGGGCATTCAATAAAGCGGGGACCGCCTTCTTTTCTTTTAGCATGCCCAGGGACCAGGCCGCCGCCGGCCGGTGGAAGGGTCGCCAGGCCTTGTAGATAATGTGGGTTGGAGGCGGGTTCAGGCCGAGCGAGGCTTCGGTGGGATCATTTTGGAGAATATCGACCAACAGGTCCGTAGATGATCTATCGCCCAGTTTTCCGAGTGTTCGGATGAGATAAAAACAGCACCAGCTACGTTTCTCAGATGGTTTTTCCGCCCTGAACGTCTTCAACCGTTCGACAATACGATTGGCATATGTGAGATCGGAACAAACGACAGATAAGATCTGCGCTGCGCGAGCCTGTGGGGAATATTTTCGGATATGCCCCTCGGCATGGGGCGAGAGGCTCACCGCGTCGGCCAAGGCCCTGTTTGAACTGGCCTTCTTATCGCCTAAGACCGCCAGGCAGGCTTCGGTAACATCCTTCATTGCCCCATTCCTCGCGATCACGCGAGCGGAGAGCGATTCGTAACTATCGAGCTCATACAACAAACCGCGATCTTTATCCGCAGGGATCGATTCAATGATCCTGCCGAGATGGGCAATGGCATCAGTACTTTCGTTCCGGTCCAAAGCCTCAAGCATTCGATAATGAAGGGGTGATGAATGACACCCCATCAACCAGGTATGATCGGCGATGCGATGGGTGTAGTCCTGGAAATGATTGCACCTTCCAAAGGCATCCAGGATCACCTTTTGGGCCTCGGGGGTGCCTATCCAACCCAGCGCTTCGACGGCGGTTGTTGCCAGATAGACCGGTTTCTGTATGAAGCCGATTTCATGAAATCCACTTCCGCTTTTTTTAATAAGATTCTCATTGAGTATTTGCGTGAGGAGGCCGACCGAATCGGTATCTTTGAGATAGCCCAGTGACCGCATAGCGGCCATTTGCACTCTCAGCTCGGCATCAAGATCAATTGACAAGAACTCACGAATTGCCTTTTTACCGGCAGTCCCTCCGACATGGCCGAGGGCTTCGATGGCAAGAATAACATCCTGGATCTCTTTGGACGCCAATCTTTGGGCAAGCGTTTTTTCAATGGCGGGCCAGTTGGGATTTTTTAGTGAATCAACCGGCGTGCCACCGGTAATATGCTCCAGGGCAAGTTGTGCGGCATTTTTCACATTCGCATTCCTATCGGATAACGCAGCGATCAAGGCCCCCACCGCATTGCGGTTGCCGCATGAAGACAGGGCCAATGCCGCGGCACATTTGTTCTCAGTCATTTTCTCTTCCCGGAGTGCCTTACTCAGGGCAGGTACAAATTCCCGGCCCCGTAAAATGCCCATCTGGCGTATGGCCGAGAGTCTCTCGTCGGCATCGGAATCATTGACCTTCTTGAGCAATTCATCGGAGCCGGCCGGGAGATTTATGGCCGCGATCTCCCGGAAGCGGTCAAGCTGCAAGTTTAAGACCCCGCCGTTAGCGGCGTTATTGGCCCGGAATCGATGCGGCTTACCC
This sequence comes from Phycisphaerae bacterium, assembly GCA_021736565.1. Lineage (GTDB taxonomy): Bacteria > Planctomycetota > Phycisphaerae > Sedimentisphaerales > SM23-30 > JAIPFO01. The sequence continues at coordinate 2,786 of JAIPFO010000161.1, forward strand.
TGGCCGAGCAGCTTGAGAGGTTTGCTCTTGACGGCATCAGAGAGCACCATTCCCACCGGCGCACTCGAAGCGGCGGCATGGCACCCCACACACGCCCGCTGTTCACCGGGCCGTACATAGATCCAGGACATTTCATTCAGCACCGCCCGTCCTTCGCCGTCAATTCCCTGCATGGCCAGGGGGCGGTCTGCCGGCACCTCGACATAGAACGAGCCATCTTTGGCCAAAGGGACCGTCCCGAGTTCAACGCCCACGGTTCCGATATGCGCATAAATCGTCTTGGTCGGTTCGAGGGTAAACGGCCGGCCTTCATAGAAACGTACGGCCTTGATCCGTTTGGTATCCGCGGTTTTATGCTGGGTGTTCAGGGCATTCTGGCAGTAGAGAAATCCTGTTTTATCGAGCCGGCGTTCCTGTTTCGGATCCACCATTGACGGCATCATCATCGGTCGGGTTCTCGGGGCAAGATGAATAACCGAATGGAGGTTGCCGGCATTGTATCCCTGGGTCAGGTTGGCCTCTGACTCCCCAGGCATTTCGATATCGGCTATCGCGAGTATTTCAGTGGCATTGCCGCCGGCGGGATCGAAGATCAGGATCCGGGCCCTGTGGATCGACGTGCAGAGTAAGCGGCCATCGGGCAGTGGGGACATATCATAGGGCACAAACCCGTTTCCAAAGGGGGTCCCGGTGGGTGATGCGGAGGTTACCATTCCGGCCTGGTTGATGGCCACCACTCTTCCATCAGGAAGCGTGGTGCAACTTCCAACGCCATAGTTTCTAAGCCAGCTGGCATTCTGCTCGGCCCCGACGTTTGGTTCGTATTTGATCCCGGTGCGTCCCGGGCCAATGATCACCTGGCCGCCGGTCCCATCGGAGCGTGTCTGGTGCAGGTGGGTTTCGACCTTGGCACGTTCGAGGAAATTATCCGACCGGATGAAAGTCAACAGCCCTTTAGCCGTAATCCGCGGTTCACGATCGGCAACAATATGATAGGTCAGTGGCACGATGTCCTTGCCATCGGGATCGCAGGTAAACAACGAGGAGGCGTACTTGGCGTGATATTCTTCGCGTGAGCCGATCCGGGTTGAGCTAAAAACGATTCGACCATCGGGCATCTCGGTTGGGTCATAATCATGAAACGGCCCCGTGGTGACCTGCCGGAGATCCTCACCGTTGATGCCAACGGCGTAGATGTGGTAATAGGCTTCGTCTTTTTTGGCCAGGGAGAAATATATGGTCTGGCCATCATAGGAGACACTGGGTGAGCCGATCATTCCGCCTTTGGCATCGCACAAAACGGTGAGCTTGCCATCGGGTTTAAAGGGGATCAGACTGACCAGCTGCCGGCCGAGTGCGGCGGGGGTGGGCGGGTCCATTTCAAAATAGGCCCGACTGCCGTGTATGTTCTGGATGTAGTTGTTACCATCGTGGGCATTGAAGGGGATATAACCCCGCACAAAAACGATGCCGTCCTTAAATACAGGGTTTTCGAAGGAAGTTTGCTTTGGGTAGTTGATAATGACCGGCATTCGACTTCCGCCGCCCCCCCCTGAGGTAACATTTCCCCAGGGAGCGATCCCATAATCACCGAGGGCCTTTGCGGCGGCCCAGTTCTCACCGGCGACAAAGCCTGACCCATCCCATCCGGCCTGAGCGTTTTTAGCGCATCTCCAGGTTTGCTCGCTGATAAGTTCAAACTTTTTCCCATCTTCAAACTGGACCCTGAGCTTTAGGATCAACCCGGCCGGGCCTGGTATGGTATTGGTGGCCTCCACGGCAATAGCGTTTTGCTCGATGGTCAGATTTTTGCTTACGTCAACAACCTGGGGTTGCTGCCAAGAATCCGACTGTCCCACTTTCTTTCCGTTTATATGAAGCACCCAGATATTATCACAAGTGATCAGCACCTCGCCTTTGACCGGCTTGGCCCCGGCGGGAAAGGTAAAACCTTTTCTGAAATTAAAGGTCCCGGCGGTGGCGTTTTGTGCGGCATTTTCACCATTTGGACCTGCCCATATCCATTTGGCGCCCTTAAGATCTATCGGCGTGATCTTCTCGGCCGGTTTTTTTTTGGACACGTCTGGCTTCTTTGGGCCGGATGCCCCTGCGGGCATCATTCCGCCGTTTATCGCCACGAGTATCGCACAAAGCCGCAAGATGATTCTCAAATGTGTATGACTAAACTTCATATCAGGTCCTCTTCAAGATAATATAGGATTTTTTTGTCAGTATCGAATGCCTGGCAGATGCAGACTATTCTATTGTTTAGATATTGTAATTGCAATACGATACTGCGCGTTTTTTTGGCAGGCATCAAAATAAACCCTTTCGACAAGGCCGTTTCGATGTTTTAACGTCTGCCCCGTTCGAGTCAATGTCCTTTCCGGTGCGTTGAGGATTTCAAAACTCGGATTCATCTGACCAAGCGGCATCCGGAGGGTTTTCTGGCCCGTTTGAATTTTCGTTTTGCCCTTGCGATTAAAGGGCGGGATAGGATAAATAATTCGCAGTTGGTTGATATCTCTGCCGCTGAGCTGACTGGCAATACGCCCTTCATTGGGCTTTCCCGTGACCCGGTCGGTCAAGGCAACCTGTGACCTTTTTATTTTATAAGTAGTTTTCAGCGTTGCCTGGGTTAATGATCCCTCGCGAACTTCACTTTCCAGTGTGGTGTTTAACTCCGTCAGACGGGCCCCGATGGGGATGCCCCTCCTTTAAATCAACCCGGTGGGATCATAGCTATGATCACCGATAGCCAAACGCATCGATATGATGGCGGATGGTGGTTTTGCCCTTTTCGGGCATGACCACAACGACCACGTCGAATCGGCCGGAATAGTGCTGTAATTTATATCGCCTGATATAATGCCGGGCGACCTTACTGATGGTTTTCTGTTTTTTATAATTGACGACTGCTTCGGTAGGGACAAACTCTTCACTTCTTCGGGTCTTCACTTCAATAAAGACGACGGTGCGGCCATCCTGCATGATCAAGTCGATTTCGCCGGTTTTATTTCTGTAGTTACTGACGATATGACGATAGCCTTTTTTTTCGAGGGTTCTCCGGGCCCGTTTTTCGCCCCTGGCTCCCAACCGGCGATTGGCTCTCCAGTCAGAGTTGTTTTGCTGAGTCCCTGGTCTTGTCGCAGGATTTTTTCCCAAGCGATTCAGGACAGACCGCCAGATTGTCCACCATTGACCTCTCACCAACAATCACCGAGCCCCCTATGATCATCCACGGAGAAGCCCCACAGGCGTTTATCTGTGCGCATAAAAAATAGTCCTTCGGGGGTAACCGAAGGACTTAATATGCCCCGGAGGTAACCGAGGTATTATTTTTCTTCGATTCCCGCGTTACAAGTCCGTTTCAAATGTGAAATAAACTATAAAAGCGGAAAACAGGCTCTCACAGAGCTGGGAGTCACCAAAGGCCATATGGTCCGGTAACTACTTGGCTTTGCCGACCCATTTTTCGCGTAATCGTACAGATTTACCGGTACGCTGTCTCAGGAAGTACAGTTTACTCCGTCGGGTAAAACCAGAACGGATGACATGCACTTTTTCAACGTTGGGTGAATGGAGGGGGAAGATACGCTCAATCCCTTCGTTATTGGTCGGGGTGATGCGGCGGACGGTAAAGACTTCATTGACACCACAGCCTTTACGGGCGATCACGGTTCCATTAAAAACCTGCGTACGGGACTTTTCCCCTTCAACGATCCTGACATACACATCCACAGTATCGCCGATCTTGAATTCCGGGGGCGTTTCTTTCAGTTGTTTTTTTTCAACTTTTGCTATCAATTCTGATACCATCAAATTCTCCTTACCATTCCATCTGGTAATTTTTACATTTCATTATCGCCAGAGTTCATCTCTCGGGCTCTTTAGTCTCACAATTATTCAGGCGGTACGATCAGCCTGGATTTCCGGTGATTACCGGGTTTCGTTATTATTCATATTGCCGGGTCTTATATCCGGTCGTCGCTCCTGGGTTCGTTTGTGTGCTTGCTCGCGTCGCCACTGATCAATCATGGCATGATTTCCAGAAAGCAACACGTCGGGGACATGCAACCCCCTGAAATCCGCCGGTCGGGTATAGTGCGGATATTCGAGCAGATTTTCACTGAACGATTCATCTACATTGGACTGCTCATCGCCGAGGACCCCGGGGATCAGTCGTGTTACGGCGTCTACCACGACCATGGCGGCAATTTCCCCTCCACTGAGGATATAATCGCCCACGGAGACCTCCATGGTTGCCAGGTTGGTCCGGATTCTTTCATCGAACCCTTCATAATGGCCGGCAATGAGCATTATTCGTTTTTTTTGAGACAACTCCTGTGCCAATTGCTGATCTAACGGCCTTCCCTGTGGCGTTAAAAGGACAATTTCATCAACGGTCTGTCCCTGAGAACAGACTGCTTCGACGGCATCAAATATCGGCTGGCACATGAGCACCATGCCCGGTCCGCCGCCATAGGGGCTATCATCGACGTTATCATGCTTATTACGGGCATAGTCACGGATGTTGGTCAACTGAATATCAAGCAGGCCCTTTTCGGAGGCCCGCTTAATAATCGATTCGCCAAAGACCCCCGGGAACATCCCCGGAAAAAGTGTCATTACGTCGATTCGCATAGAGCTGGTTATCTCGATAGTCCTTTTTTGGGTCAAAAGAGTTGATTCGCGATTCGAATCCAAGGCACAAAATCGTTATGCCACGGGTGTCAATTTTTGACCTGGATGCCTCTTTTTTTGAGGATATCCCCAACGGTCTCCGAGGTGGTCGCCCCTTTTTCGAGCCAGTATTTGATGCGGTCTTCTTTGAGGACAATCTGCTTGGTCTCGTCGGGTTCAATTGGATCATAATGCCCTAATTCTTCGATAACCCGGCCATCACGCGGCGTATGGGTATCCATGACATTGATTCGATAGAATGGACGATGCGTGCGTCCTAACCTTTTCATTCTGATTTTTATCACTTACTACGGTCTCCTGGTAAAAATTTTATCATACATATCCCATGTATTGATTTTATTTGACGCCTGGGTCATAAGTTTTTTGAAGCTCGTATCCCGCCATTTAATGGCGAGATTAAAGCGTAAAAACACATTTAACGCGGGAATCTATTTACTTCTCGTTGGCCTGTTGATTTTTACGGGCCAGTACAAAGCCATTTATAAAAATATTCACATTACCACAATCGGCTCCAATCGTCTCGGCAATGTCTTTTATCTGCAGTTCGGTTATCTTTTCAGGCTGTTTTTTTTCCTGATCGGTCATAATTGCCACAGCTCGTTTCAACTGTTCAAACTCTTCTGTTGTCGGTGCTGCCAACATCGCCAGCTCGGCGG
>JAIPFO010000162.1 GCA_021736565.1 Phycisphaerae bacterium
AATCTCAACGCAACGTCGGAAATTGCCTGGGAGGCGATACGGATCATTAATGAGGTGGGCGCTGAGCGGGATGATCAGGGTCGCTATTCGCTATTGCCCGGGGTCAATCTTTTGCTGGGGCTCAATGGTGAATCGGAAGCATCGCTGGAGATGAACTACCTGGCCCTCAAGGGGATGCTGATGGAAAACCTGCTGATCCGTCGGATCAATATTCGTCACGTGGTGCCGTTTCCCGGGACGCGGCTGTATCTGGAGGCGGGGACACGGTTTGTGCAGAAAAATCGGCGGTTCTATGCCAAATGGATCGAGCGAATTCGTCAGGAAGTGGATGTGCCGATGCTGGAGAAGCTTTATCCTATCGGGGTGGTGCTGCGTGATCTCTACAGCGAGGTGCACGAAGGGGGTGTTACATTCATGCGGCAGCCGGGCAGTTATCCGATCGTTGTGGGCGTACGTGAGCGGTTGGAGTTGGGCCAGCGGTTCTCGGCGCGAATTACAGGGCACAATCCTCGTTCGCTTACCGGGGAAGTTTTACGGTGAACCGTTTACAAATTACGCCGAATTCGTATGTCAGAAATCGCTTGGCATGTAAAAAGATATTGCTGCAGGGTTTCAATCCGCTTCGGGGTGGCGAAGCCTGCTTTTCGCTTTGAGTTTTTGTGGTTTGGCGGTCAGAGTACTTCCTGGGCCTTGGGGAAGCTGCCCAGGATGGAAAGCTGCAGGCAGTGGTTTCGGGCTGTTTTTATTGCGGCGTTGACATTTGGGTCGGTGTGATGGCCCTGTGTATCTGCGAAGAAGTAATATTCTTTTTCGCCCTTTGGGCTGGGTCGTGATTCGATATTGGTGAGATTGACACCCTGATCTCGGAATGCCAGGAGGACATCCGCCAGGGCTCCGGCCTTATCGGCGGTACTGAAGACGATGGCGGTTTTATCGTCGCCGGTGGGGCGGGCGGATTCCTGGCCGATAATATAGAATCGGGTTACATTGTTCGCATTGTCTTCGATGTTTTCGCAGATGACTTTCAGGCCATAAATTTTGGCCGCGAGTCTTGGGCCGATGGCGGCGGCGTTTTCTTCGCTGGCCACCCGCTGAGCGGCGGTGGCGGTTGAGGCGGATTGGATGATGTCGGCGTTGGGCACGGTGGAATTCAACCAGACGCGGCACTGATTAAACACTTCGGGTTTGGAATAAATCCGTTTGATATCTTCCAGGGGGCAGTTGGCCATGAGGTTGTGGTGGATGGCCATCCGCATTTCTGAACAGATGGCTACGGAGGTGTGGATCAGTGCGTCGAGCGTTTCAATAATGCCGCCGGCGATATTGTTTTCCACCGGTACGACGCCGAAATCACATCGCTGGCGGGCAATTTCATCGAATACACCTTTGATAAGTGTTTGGGGCTCATAGTCGACGCTCTGGCCAAACTTGAGCATGGCGGCATTGTGCGAAAAGCTGCCTTCGGGGCCCAGGAACGCGATCCGAAGGGGGCGTTCCAGGAAGAATGAGCCGCTCATGAGCTCTCGATAGATGGCCTGCAGGCAACGGTCGGGCAGTGGGCCTTTGTTGCAGGCCATGATCTTATTAAAAACGGCCCTTTCGCGAGATGGCGCGTAGATGGGGGGCGCATTTTCTTCGGTTTTCTTGATCTTACCGATCTGGACAACCACTTTTGCCCGTTCATTGAGTAAATTCACCAACTTTTCGTCCAGGGAGTCGATTTCAGTACGTAATATTTCCAGTTTATCCATTTTTTTTATCACCACGTAAAATGATCCGTCGGGTCATTTTAAAATTACCAGCGTTCGCCAGGCCTTACCTGGCAGAGCCCGCTTTAAAGGTCCTGCCTGAACGGCCTATTCTGCCACGCATCACAAATTCCTATACTATTCAATTATTTCATTTATCTTGTTGTCCATAAACGAATTACATTTAATGGCAGGGTCAAACGCAAGAATTGACGCGGGAATCCATATCCAAGATGTAACCTGCTTATTATACAGTTTATTAAGGACGATAGACTATACAAATTGCCGGGCCAAGGGTCAATTTAAAAGTGAGGGTTGTGTCAAAATAAAAATGGACACAGCCCAACGTGTGACTGTGTCCACCTTCTTGGTCATATAAAAGATATAATTGCCTGAATTTTTTCCCTATCAGAGGTCTGGCATCACCTCCCTTCACTTTTCCATACAAGAGGGTTCGTGTTTCATTCCATGTCTTGACACCCGCGTCCTACGTACTTTGACGCGTTGATACAGGTGGCTAAACGACGTTTTTTCGCGTCTTAAATGATAAAAAATAAATTTTGACGTGAGAATCATGATTTGCGGTTGAAATTACGATAGTAGCCCATGGGGCAGGCATTTACCTGCGGGGTTGATAATGAGAGATGAAAGGCACAGATCGATGGCGAACGGGCGTTATTTTAATTCAAAACGGCTGAAAGTGACTGCAGGGTATATTCTGCTGGTCATGCTGCTGACCCATATTCCCAAAGGTCATATGCCGCTTGAATTGGGGGGGTATGGCTGGGGGGATATTGGTTTGGATAAGCTGATCCATCTTGGGGCGTATGGGCTGATGGTGTACCTTGCGATATGGTCGGCCCATGCTCCGGTAAGGTTAAAAGTGCAATTGTTGATCGTGGCGGGAGTCATTGTGCTGGGTGGGCTGGATGAATTTACCCAGACTTATGTTGGGCGAATGTGCAGTGTGCTGGACTGGATCGCTAATGTTATTGGAGCGACCCTTGGATTTGGGGTGAGTCACTGGCTATTGCCCAGGCGATAGTTTTTGGATGGTGCCGCGTGATGATCTTATATATTTTTGAGATAATCCCGCGAGTTATTGATTTTCCGGGTTGACAGGTTATTAAAGTTGTGCTATTCTAATTATGGTAATGATAATCATTATCAGTGTGAGCCTTATTTTTCGCTGGCTTGAGATGTTACCATTCATAATAAGTCCGCTTTCGTACTTTTTATTTTTGAATCGTTCATTTGTTATTGATGCAGGGCCGTTAGAGTGCATGGCCTGTTATTTTTACCCTTTTCGAATTTTTATTCGAAAGTCCACACTAACGACATAGATCGCCCCCGGCATCCTATCCCGAGAGGTCGGGATAGGATGCCCGTTTTGGCCATTTTCAAGGGCGATTTGAAATTCATTCAACCCCGTTTGACGCGGGAGTCAACGTTAATATTCTGGATGCAGAGTTTATGGACGCACGAACAAAATTTTATCAATTTGTTGAACGCCAGGGATTACGTCATACCGGTCAGCGGGAAAAGATTTTGACGATTGTTCTGGCGACCGAGAAGCATGTGAGTGCCCAGGAGCTGTATGACCTGGTACAGAAGAAACACAAAGAAATTGGCTATGCCACGGTGTCGCGGACACTGAAACTCCTGGCCGATTCGGGAGTTTGCCGGATAGTGGATTTTGGCGATGGTGTGCATCGTTATGAGCATCAATATGGCCATGGGCATCACGACCACTTGATCTGCACGAAATGCGGGATGGTGGCGGAAATCTATAGCGAAGAGCTGGAGGAAATTCAATCCAAACTTGTAAAAAAGCATGGATTTGTGCAGACTCGCCATAAATTGGATATTTTTGGACTGTGTTCAAAGTGTAAGACATGAGCCTGTGTGCGTATTTTTTTGGGTCAGATTTGATAATGGATATCATTATCAAATAGTTGTCATTCTTTAGTGAATTAAATGAAAGGTTCCATGTGATTCGGGTGTGTTGCCTGAATGCTAATATGGAATGGATGTTATGGAGAATAAAAAATGAATCGACTGGTAAAACGAATGGTATTGAGCTTGACGTCTGTGATGCTGGCTTTTGGTGGAATGGGGGGCGGATTGGTTATGGGCAGTGACTCGGAGGAGTCGCAGGCGGCTCAGGTTAAACGGCTTGAGGGGCTGGTTGAGAAATTGGCGGCTGAAGTTGAACAATTGAAGCAGGATAAGTCTCCGGCTGGGGCGAGTTATACCGTCCGTCGAGATGTTGTTTTGGAGCAATTGCGTCAGGATGTGGATCAGTTAAAGGAACGGCCCGGTTTGGATAGTCCTTCCTGGTTGAATAAGTTTACCCTGGGCGGCTATGGCGAGATGCATGCGAACTTTACTGAGGGCCGCGGGGCCGATGCGTTTGATATACATCGGCTGGTTCTCTATGTGGGCTATGCGTTTGACGACTGGATCACGTTCCATTCAGAGACAGAGATCGAACATGCCTTTGTTACCGATGGTGCCGGTGGGGAACTGGTGCTGGAGCAGGCGTATGTTAATTTTTCATTGTCCGAGCCGTTTAATGTGCGTATCGGTCGGATTTTGACGCCGTTGGGGATTGTTAATAAGACGCATGAGCCTCCCTCATTTAATGGTGTGGAACGGCCCTCATTTAGTAAATATGTTATACCGAGTACCTGGTCCTCTGACGGGATCGGTATTTTTGGTGGTTTGGCTGAAGGCCTCAGTTATGAAGCGTATGTTGTTGGCGGGCTGGATGGTTCGGAGTTTGACAGTAAAAACGGGATTCGAGATGGGCGAATGAAAGAGCGTCCTGGCTTGCACGAACCGGCGGTCACCGGGCGATTGGATTATTCTGCGTTGTCCGATGTAGAGTCGCAGTCGTTGCGAGTGGGGGTTTCGGGATATTTCGGTGGACTGGATAACGGTAATAAAGGCAGCAATCCGGGTATCGACGGTGATATTCATATTTATTCGGCGGACTTTGAATATTCGATATATGACTTTGATTTCCGTGGGGTCGTGGCGGATATTCAGATTGATGGTGCCGATGAGATCGGTAACGGGACTGCGGATGAGATTTTTGGGTATTATGTTGAGGGGGCTTATCATTTCTGGCCCGACAGCTTGAAAACAGGTAAGCTGGAAGACTCCGATGCAGTCGTTTTTGTCCGTTATGACGATTTCGATACACAAAATGATATGCCCACGGGTGTTGCCGAGAATCCTGCCGGCGATCGAAGTGAATGGACTTTTGGCTTGAGTTTCTTTCCGACCGATTCGCTGGTACTCAAAGCAGATTACCAGATGCGTGAAGATAAATCGGATGACGACCTGGCGGATCTGATAAACTTTGGGATTGGCTGGGCTTACTAATTAACGAACTTTTGTAATATTTTCGTCGCTAATTTCCTGTATCTCAAGAGTCGATCGTTAATACAATATTCGACTTTTGAGGCAGGAATTAGTTTTTTTGGAGTATTGATCATTGAAGAATAAAATTGGGTTGACCATCGTGACCGTGATTATCGTAGTGACCTGGTGGGGCTGTGGTGGAAGTTCGCGCGTGGACAGAACGGCTGTGTGGCAGAGTGTATTTCCGGATGCTATTCAATTGCGTGAAATTAATTTGGATAGCCCGGAAGGTAAGAAAATGCAGTTGCACACGGTTGAGAGCGAAAAAGGTACTGTTGGGTATATGGTCAACAAGCAGGTTGCCAGCCGATCAGGGCCGTTTTGGATCGTTGTGTACCTGGGAACTGACGGTGTGGTCAAACAGGCCAGGATACTTTCGTATCCCTATACCCATGGCCGGGCGGTTCAATCTGAGAAATTTACCGTACAGTTTACGCACAAGGGGCCGGGTGATGCGATCCGGCTGGGAGAAGATATTGATGGAATGTCCGGAGCGACGATGTCCTCAAGAGCGATGACCCAGGGTGTTCATGACGCGGTGGCGATTGTGGGCAGGGCATTTAAAATGGAGAATTTGCAGGGCGGGTAGCTTTGGATCTCATGAGCTGGCGGGTGTAATATCGCTCTCGTGCCGATGGCGGCTGCTGGGGTTTTGGGCGGTTATTTACTTTGGGTTTTACCAGCTCCAAGGATGCCAGTGCGCAGCAGGTTAAGGTGGCATAAAACACACCGAGCAGCATGACCGCCAGCCAGGGCCCGGCGGTCTCGGGAGCGGTATTGCCATTGAGTGCCATCATCCCGAAAATCCAGGGGACGATGGCCATGGTTTGGCAGGCGATGGCGGTTTTAGCGAACGACAGGTTCTCACGGACTCGTAACAGGTATATGGTGAATCCCAGCAGTGGCAGGGTGATCAGCAGGGCACGCGGATTGATCAGTATTTGTAATTGATGAATTGAGGGGAGTGTGGGGAATGTACTCCAGAAATCCGCCTGGAAAAACCAGCAACCGATTCTCCCCTGGATGATGCTCTGGGCTTCATCATATGAGACGGTCTCGAGGTTCATCAGGCGGGTCACGGCGGTCATCACGGCAGCGAGAATGAAAACACTGGCGCTGCAGGTCAGGAGGGCATTTTTTTTATCAGACATATGTTTTTACTCAAATTGACGCCAGCGTCATAAGTGTTTTTGGAACCCATTTTTCGCATCGCAAGGGCTGACCCGCCATCCAAAGGCTGCTCTGCAACCTTTGGCGGGTCGCCTTTTGACGCAACTATCATCATTATGTAAATACAGTCAGTGTAAAAGGTTAAAATATAAAACCCGTCCAGGCAAATAGAGTATTGACATTCGAACAAAAAATCGCATAATGACGTAATTCTATGGGGGGGAAAAGTGATGTTTAAGATATTGACAGATTGCGATGTAATTTGTTTTAAGTTATTATTTTATAACAAGTTACGATCAGTAGCCGTGGCGAGTTCTTTTTGGAACTTTCATTTATAAGCCTGATTTTTTTTGGGGGTTCTTATGAGTGAAATCCTACGCGACGGGGTTAATTATTCTGGCAATTTGACCGGGTCAGGGGCCTGTGTGTCAGCGTCCCGATTTTTATCGGGCTCCGATATTTTTTTGATGCCAGCGTCAAACATATTGTGATACCATGATCCTGACTTTTAATCGACGTTTTTACTTGTCAATATTGACTTTTGATATGACCATTATTAACGTTACTTGCTGGCGGCAGATGGCCGTTGGCTTGTTCAAAACCGCATTTTTTGGAGATGCTATGATCAGTGTAAAAAAGTTAAAACGGACTTTCGGGCCAATCGTCGCGGTGGATGAAATATCCTTCGATGTCGGCAAGGGTGAGGTTCTGGGGTTTTTGGGCCCGAATGGCGCGGGTAAGAGTACCGCGATGAAGATGCTCGCCTGCTTTCTGACGCCCGATAGTGGTACGGCTACTATTTGCGGGCATGACATTATTATCGATCCGGTTCAGGCGCGTCAGTCGATGGGGTACCTGGCGGAACATGCCCCGGCCTATGGCGAGATGACGGTGAATTCATTTCTGAACTTCATCTGTGATGCCCGCCAGATCAGGGGGGGGGCTCGCAGGGAAGCGATCGAGCGTGTTGTGGAGAAATGTGCCATTAAGACGGTTTTTCATCAGACGATCGATACGCTCTCCAAAGGGTTTACCCGGCGGGTCGGCTTGGCCCAGGCGATCATTCATGATCCTGCCGTTTTGATCCTGGATGAACCGACCGATGGCCTGGACCCGAACCAGAAGTATGAAGTGCGTCAGCTGATCGGTGATATGGCCAAGGATAAGTGTATTGTGATCTCCACTCACATCCTGGATGAGGCCGAGGCGATTTGCAGTCGGGCGATCATTATCGCCCGTGGTAAAATTCTGGTGGATGACACCCCGGCGGCCCTGACCAAACAACATGGCTGTTCGCTGGAAGAAGTGTTCCGTAAAATGACAAAGAAGAGTGCTTGATCAGTTAGCCACGAATTTTCACGAATAAAGAAAGAATTTTATGCTACTTATGATAATGGATAGGAGTTGTTTATGAATGGTTTCTGGACTGTATGTAAGCGAGAATTGAAGGGCTATTTCGCGACGCCGGTGGCGTATGTGTTTTTAGTGATCTTTTTATTTTTCGCCGGCTATCTGCCGTTTAAGGATAAGTTTTTTGACGTTCGCCAGGCGGACATGCGGCTGTTTTTCAAATGGCTGCCGATGCTGTTCATCTTCATGGTGCCCAGTACCGCGATGCGGCTGTGGTCGGAAGAGCGTAAGAGCGGTTCGATTGAGTTGCTGTTTACCTTACCCATTACCGTCAAACAGGCCGTTTTAGGTAAGTTTGTGGCGGCCTGGATATTTATGGGCATTGCGCTGGTTTTGACGCTGCCTTTTGCCATGA
>JAIPFO010000163.1 GCA_021736565.1 Phycisphaerae bacterium
GGACTATATTGAAAATCCAGATATCTTCGAATGCCCCAGTTTCATTCGTGTGGCCAAATTGATCTACTCCGTCGATCCGAAACTTATTGAACAAGCGGCTTTCGGCCTTAACTCAAATATTAATAATAAAAAGACCACTCAAATACGTACCCCTGCCGAGTTTATCGTTACGCATGACCATGTTGAACCTAAAATGGAAGGTGGAAGCGGTGATATGTTCTACAACGACGGGCCTGGGCAAATGAACTTAAGACAATACCGATCGGGAGGCGGCCGGACCGATTTCTACCGGGGCATCTTCCGGCACGGTATAAACTCAAGCGAACAATTTCGAACAGGCGGCCGCGCCAACATACTATGGCTTGATGGCCATGTTGATGGCTTAAGGGAAACGACAGGAGACGATGTTCGTAAAAAATGGTACACAGGAAAATAAATCAGCGAATATAAGCCCGCCATCTGCTGGACAGTGCATTGGCCAGGGTGAAGAACACTATTATTTTATCAACCCAGGGCGTTCCGCCTTCGGCGGACTGCACTCATTTGGGCGGGTCGAGGTTACATTCGCCTTTCAGGTTCTTATTGGAAACCGCCTTCGTCGGAAATTATTTTACACATGCGTGTCTTACACACATCTCGATAATTTGCCACAAAAAAACCCCAGGGATAAATTTATATCCCTGGGGCCATTCTCTTTTTTATTAAGCGAACCTGGGGGTCAGGTTGTTTCCTGGACCGCCTTGTTTTTCCTGAGGTCGGCCTGGGAAGAGGCCTCCTCCCATCGGATCAGGCCGGTTTCATATTTATTGCTCAGAAACGGATTGCTGGGCATGACCCGTACGGCAAATCCGCACAAGCCGGTATGCTGACAGGGGATCAAGCCATTAAAGATACTACAGTGCTCCTCTTTGGCGGCCCCGACATATTCCATCGGCACCGCGGTGCCATTCTGGATATTACCATCGGAATCGACCGGCCCCTGGTAGAGTTCAACCACCACATCACTGGGGTCAATACTGCCCAGTTTCACCTGGCAGCGGACCTGCATATCGCTGCCCACGTGCAGGTCTTTCCGACTCACGACATCCACTTTTCCAACGGACACTTCCGGCCAGCGATCGCTGAGACTTTCTTTCCAGTCGGCCATTTCGCGAGCGCGTTCCATCTGATTCGCGTTGAAATCTTTCCAACGCCGGGCACTGGGCAGGTAAAATCTCTCGGTATATTCGGCGACCATCCGTGAGGTGGAGAAGATGGCGGAGATATCTCGAATGGAATTTTTCATCATTCGGATCCAGTTTCTCGGCAGTCGGTCAGAGCGGCGGTCGTAAAAGGCCGGGACGACTTCGTTTTCTAAGAGATTATAAAGGTTATGGGATTCGACATCGTCTTCGTAGGCCTTATCCTGATAGCTTTCGCCCTTGCCGATCGCCCAGCCCACCTCGGGGTTGTACCCTTCACACCACCAGCCATCGAGGATACTGAGATTCAAGCCGCCATTGGCGAGAACTTTCATGCCACTGGTCCCGGAGGCTTCCATACCCCGTCGGGGGGTATTGAGCCAGACATCGACACCTTGCACGAGGTACCTGGCGACATTGACATCATAATTTTCAAGGAATACCACGCGATTTCGGAATTCCTCTCTCTGATTAAAATGTACAATTTGTCGAATCAACTCTTTGCCTTCGGAATCGTGAGGATGGGCTTTTCCGGCAAAGATAATCTGAACCGGTCGGTCCTTGTTCGAGACGAGTTTGAAGAATCGCTCGGGGTCCTTGAACAGCAGGGCCCCACGTTTATAGGTGGCAAAACGTCTTGCAAAGCCAATGGTGAGGGCCTCGGGATCGAGGACTTCATCGGCCATTGCAATTTCATGAGGTCCGGCGCCCCGATTTTTCATTTGCTGACTTAAACGTTCTCGGGCAAAAGAGACTAAACGTTCCCGTCGTCGCTCATGTATTCGCCATAGTTCTTCGTCGGGAATTCGTTCTATTTTCGCATATGATTTGGGACTGCTGGGCTGCTTGGCCCAGGTCGGACCGAGGTATCGGTCATAGAGGTCCGCCATCTCTTTAGAGATCCAGCTTGGGGTATGAATTCCATTGGTCACCGAGGTGATAGGGATTTCTTCCTCGGGGACGCCGGGCCATACATTCTGGCACATCTGGCGGGAGACTTCACCGTGCAGCTTACTGACGCCGTTTCGGTATGTGGATAATTTGAGGGCCAGGTTGGTCATGCTAAACGGCGAGCTGCTGCTGTCGAAATTAGTGTGGCCGAGCTTGAGGAAATCTGCCCAGCTCAGGCCAAGCTGTTTGGCAAAACCGGTAAAATACTTTTCCATCAACATTGGCGAAAAGGCATCATGCCCGGCGGGCACGGGCGTATGGGTGGTAAATACATTGCCGGCCACGGTGGCTTCTCTCGCCTGGGTAAAATTCATTTCATTCTCGAGCATCACGCGGCGGATCTTTTCCAGTGACATAAAGGCCGCGTGGCCTTCATTCATATGACAGACCGCCGGTTCCAGTCCGAGGGTTTTCATGGCGGTATAGCCCCCGACGCCCAGGACGATTTCCTGTCGAATTCTCATGGTGGAATCACCGCCGTAAAGCTGGGCGGTAATCTGCCGGTCTTCGATCCGGTTGCATCTTAAATTGGTATCCAGCAGGTAAAGATTGATTCGCCCGACGGTTACCCGCCAAATCTGAACGACCACATCATGGCCGCCCATATCGACATGGAAACGTATCGGCCGACCGTCCTCCCACAGCATCAGCTTGACCGGCATATTGTAAAAATCATTTTCAGGATAGTCTTCCTGCTGCCAGCCATCGGCGTTAAGGTATTGATGGAAATAACCCTGGCGATAGAGCAGGCCAATGCCCACGAGGTTCACCCCCAGATCACTGGCACTCTTCAAATGGTCACCGGCAAGGATACCCAGGCCGCCGGAATAGATCGGGAGGCATTCGTTAATGCCGAATTCAGCGCTAAAATAAGCGATAAGACCGGAATCCTTTGCCTGCTCCAGGCCGCCATACCAGGTCTGCCCATTCATATAGTCATCGAGTTTTTGACTCACGCGGTCCAGATGCGAGAGAAGCCCAACATCTTCGGTCGCCGCATCCAGGCGGTCCTGACTCATCTTACCGAGCATCTTTATGGGATTGTGGTAGCACTCCTCCCATAATTCGGCATCCAGTCGGCGAAATAGATCAATGGCATCGTGATTCCAACACCACCATAAATTATTGGCAATATCTTCCAAACGGGACAGTTTCTCTGGTAATGACGGAATAACTACAAACGTCCTTAATGTACGCATACTTTTACCTGCCTTTTCTATGGCTTCAGCTTGGTTGTCTAAAATTTATTAGTTTTAAGTTGTTTACTGTCGCCATTGCCGGGACACTTATTCCGGCGGACACAACAGTTATTCGCTCTGTTTACAATCCCATTTGGACTGCCCTTATATTGTTTATACAAAAACAATACTATTCCTGCCTTATTTTCGGCTATATTATGATAAAACTGAACCTCGAGTTCACAATATTATCTAATTCAGAAGAACTGAGGCATAAGGGCCTCTTGATGATGATTCCCGGGTTAAAGTCGTTTTTTATTTTTGGAATCGGTCTTTAGAATGCGAAAAACGGGCTTCAAAATACTGATAAGTCGGACGTCGGTCATTGACTTTATCGGCATAATTTTGGCGGCCCTTTTTAAGAGACAGTCAGGTCGCCAGTCCCCAAAGTATTATGAAGCGTTGAATCTGACTTTAAATTGAAGTTTTCACTTGTGACCATTGACTTTTGACGCAACGATCAGGGGGGATTGGGGTTGGCGTCATCATCGACTTTTGTGGCGGGAGCCTATCGTTGTTATCGGACGGAAAGTGCGTATTTTCGTGATATATTTGCCCGCACCACGCACCGCATGGGCAGCCCAGGAAGAGAAGAAAGGTAGGGCCAAGGTGTCGCCCAGGTGCCAGGGGCCTCACGATTTTTGGCGCATTAAATCTGCTGGCCAGGTCAAAAGTCACTTTTGGCGTGAGGGTTTATTTTGTCTTTTAAATACCCGATTATAGGCATGAACTTTGTTCGAAATGCAAATAATTTTTTTTGCGATCTAGAGCCTCTTGAAGATCGGTCCGGTTATTTATTGTGGCACAACAGTTTATATTCGATACTATCGACCAGTGCTTTCCAGGAGGCATCGATTATGTTCTCTGAGACGCCGATGGTTCCCCAATGCTCATTCTTGTCGCGTGATTCGATGACCACCCGGACTTTCGCGGCGGTGGCTTCTCTGAAGTTAACCACCCGGACCCGGTAATCGACCAGTTGGATCTCATTGATAACCGGATAATGGCCGGCCAGGGCCTTTCTCAAGGCCGCATCCATGGCATTAACCGGGCCATCGCCCTCGGCGACATGGTGTTCAACCTTGCCATTGACGTTAATTTTCACTGACGCCTCACTGACGGGTTGGCCGTTTTTGTTTTTAAAAATAACCGAACGATAGTGATCCAGCGTGAAAAATGAAGGATATTTTCCCGTAAACCGCCTGACCAGCAGGTCAAAACTGGCCTCAGCGGTTTCAAACTGATAGCCTTGATTCTCCAGGTTTTGCACCTCTTTGAGGATCTTACGCACCACGGCCTTGTCGTTCAAAACGGCCAGCTTCTCACTTTTGGCCAGTAAATTAGACGTCCCCGAAAGCTCGCTGATGATTACTCGTCGGCTGTTGCCAACCTCTTGGGGTTTTACATGTTCATAAAAACGTGAGTCTTTCTGAACCGCATGCACGTGCATGCCGCCCTTGTGGGCAAAACTGGAGGCTCCAACATAAGGCTGGTTCAACGGCAGGTTTAAATTCGCCTGCTCATAGACAAAACGAGATATCTCCGTCAACTTACTCAGGCTGTTTTTTTTCAGACATTTATAGCCCATCTTCAGGATCAGGTTCGGGATAATCGTACACAGATCGACGTTACCGCACCGTTCGCCGATGCCGTTCATCGTGCCCTGTACTTGCACTGCCCCCTTATCAACCGCCGCCAGGGAATTCGCCACCGCCAGCCCGGCATCATTATGGGTATGGATCCCCAACGGCACATCAATGGCATTAGCCACCTCACTGACGATTGTTTCAACCTGGGACACCAGGGATCCCCCGTTGGTATCACACAAGATCAGCCGCGTTGCCCCGGCATTGGCCGCTGCTTCCAGCACCCTGATCGCGTAGAGAGGATTCTCCTTATACCCGTCGAAGAAATGCTCGGCATCCAGAAAGACCTCCCGGCCCTTGCGCTTGAGGAAGCGAACGGAATCATCGATCATCCGTAAATTTTCTTCCAGAGACGCGTTGAGTACTTTGCGAACCTGCAAATCCCACCCTTTGGCCACCAGGGTAACCACCGGGGCCAGGCATTTCTGCAAGGCCAGCAGCCCGATATCGTTCTGGGGCTTAACCCCTTTTTTACGGGTCATTCCAAAGGCGGCAATACGGCTATGTTTGAACGTCAACTTCCGAGTTTCTTTGAAAAACGCCTCATCCTTGGCATTACTCAACGGGTAACCGCCCTCAATATAATCGACCCCCAACTCGTCGAGCTTCCGGGCGATGGCCAGCTTATCCTCCAGTGAAAAGGAGATCCCCTCGGCCTGGGTTCCATCCCGCAGGGTGGTATCGTAGATTTCGATCGTCCCGGGTTTCAGCGTCTTTTTAACTGTTTTTTTAGCCATGATCACACATCTCCCAGCATTTATAACGAACGTAAAGACATGAGACAACTCCAGAGGACCAGGGGGTCTGGTCGGACCTGTTTTCCAATAAAATATCAAACTGATCTCAAAAAAACAAGGCTGCCTGCCTCATTTTGAAACTAATTCATCCACAATAATAGCAGGTTTTATAAATGATGCAACCCTTTATATCCATGCCGTTGAAGGGCTAAAACACCATAGCCCGGGCCGGAGCGACCGGAGGGGGGAGAAGAAATAGTTTGCCTTCTCTTTAGAAGCAGCATTCAATTCGAGTTCGTAAGGATACGCCAGCGGCAACCGATAGCTTTCACGATTAAACATATAAAGGTCGACACCCCCCTATCTTTCCAATAATCTTCTGAGTTACGTTCAGCGATGTACACAAAAAAAGAGGGTATAACAATCAACACCCTTCTTCTACATCAACCTGTTTACACTTACAAAATTTCGAGCAGACATCACCACAAAGCGTTAATAGTACCATCAGGGCCAATGCGATTTTGAGGATCGGGGTGAAATAGTGGCCGTAGTTGACGAAGAATGTGCGATGGGAGAGGGGTTTGATCTGAGCGACGGATGCTTTATTTGCCTGTTCGGAGTCAAGGGGGTTAATCAAACGGCCATCGGGTGCGACAATCGCCGAAATGCCCGTACTGCAAGACCGGGCGATGTAACGGCGAAGCTCTATAGACCGGAAGCGGGCGATGTCGATTTGATGGTCACGCTGGGAATCGGGCCAGAAATTCGGATGCATTATTGGTGCCAGGATAAACTGAGCCCCTTTATCGACCAGACGCCTGGGCGCATCGGTAAATGAACCGTCATAACAGATGAATAGCCCCGCCAGGCCATACGGCGTCTTGAAAACCTGCTGAGTGGTTGCCGGGTTGCCATCGGAAAAGAATGGGATCGGGACAACTTTGACCTGGTAATCAAGGGTGCCGTCTGAATGGATAAGCATGGCGACGTTATCAAAATCACACGCACCAGGACAAGTCGGCTCCGTGCGAATGCCCAGGCAGATGCTGATATTATTTTCGACTGCACACTTTATGAGATTCTCGACGAAAGGTTCATTGGGCTCAGTTTTATCTGCGATACAATATTCAGGCAGAACAAGGAAATCAGCTTCAGGATACTCCTTACAGGTTCGCTCGATAATCGAGGTGATGCGATCGCGGCTATCTGTATTAATCTGAATAGCCGCGATTACTGGGTCATCATCCGTTACAGGCAGCTCGGCCTTAGGCTGGGAAATTATTCCCAGAAGTGCAATGATTATCATTGTCGCTGCGGCGGCGATAAAATCGCGGGGTTTGCGTTTGATAATAGCCAGGGCGATCATAACATTAACCAACACGATAAGAAAGCTGATAAAGTAAACTCCGCCAATAGATGCGATCTGAGCAAGCCAGAGGTTGGCCACCTGGGAATAGCCGATAGCCGAATAGGCGAATCGAATACGCGGCAGCGTTTCGGAGCGAAGGAGCTCCTGGCCGACAATTGCCAGCGGCACAAGAACCGCCATCGAGCGAACCCCATACTTGACCATCAACATCCGGGCCGAATAAAACGCCACCCCCAAACACAACGACCAGAGGAACATCATAAGAATAGAAATAACAAAGGTAATTTCAAAGAGCCACGCCAGGCAAAAACAATAGTAGCTCACCGCCAGAAAAATACCAAAGATCGCAGCGGTGTCGGGCTTTAGACGACTAAAAAGAACAACCGACGGCACAAACGCCATCCACGCCAGAAAATGCATGTAATGCGGAAAGAAACACAAGCTCATCAGATAGCCGGTAAGCGGCGCAACGATCAACATAGCAACAAACGCAAACATACCCGATAAATATTGATTTTCTTGTTCCAATTGATTCTCCCTATGTAAAGGTAATATATTTGAGTTTTCGCGCATACTACAATACCAACTATTACGATTTAGAAATACAATCATAATATACAATTTACACTTTAGTTTTACAAGGTATATATGCTATTTTCGCTTAAGCTTTACAACCATAAAATGCCCCCCCCACTTCCTGGGCCTAACGTGGAGATAAACACAATAAACATGGTAACTTATTACAACACATGGACTTATGCTCCAACTAGTCGGCTATTTTTAAATGACCCAAAATAACCACTGCCCCTTCTGCTCATTTCGTATAAACACTATAATACTCCCCAAAAACTGGGCGCATAACTAAGGTGGATTTGTTTTCTGATAAATGTTACTATATACAGGACTTATGACAATCAGGAGACAGATTATGAAGAAAGCACGAACGAATCATTCGGCAGAATTTAAGT
>JAIPFO010000164.1 GCA_021736565.1 Phycisphaerae bacterium
AACGTCCTGGCGTAGTCGTCATGAACCCGTTCGAGATTGCACTCGATGCCATGTTGATGGAATGCGATGGGATCGCAAGCAGTTTAAACGCCCCTTGCCACAATTGTGCTATGAGTGCCACACCAATTACGGTCTTGCAACAGGTCACCTCCATGGCCCTGTTGCGGTAGGCGCTTGTTTATATTGCCACGAACCGCATCAGAGCAAATATCCAAATCTCCTGAGAGTTCAACCCCCCCAGCTCTGCTATCAGTGTCATCAGGAAAGTGATATTCTTTCATTAGCCTCTCATCAGAAGATTGATCCCACCCGGTGCAACACGTGCCATGATCCCCATATCAGCCCGCTTCGAAAATTATTAAAAATCCACGCTGACGATGCTAAACCGGTGAATTCCTCTTCTCCAGATAAACTGGAGGGCTCGCAGTGATCCTTCTAAACATGTATCCATTTCGACGAAAACCGAACAGAAGACCACGGCGGCTCATCATGGTCCTCCTGGCAACGATAAGCCTGGCCGGTTGCACCGTCCAGGTGCAGGACCGCTCTCGGCCCCTGGTCGAAACCAATGGGGTCGACTCGGAGTTGGAATTGATGATGAATCAATACACCGACAAAAACAAGCGTGGTTCGGAATCTCATACCTCTGAAACAACTATATTCCAGGAAGAGCTACGACTGAGCACCAAGGGAAATGTTTATCATCCCAACTTAATGAAATTTCTGGGAACTGTCGGACTTGGCCTCACTCAGCAGAGGTACGATACCATGAACCAATCCTTTTCCAGTAATGGCACTCTGACTCACTATGGTCTGAACATGAACTTTTTGCCCCTGAAACCCTATCCTTTTGGTATTGGCATGACCCAGACCGAGGACCTGGTCTCTCGGAAATTCCAAAGTGCCCTGCGAGTTAAAAACACCACGACATCATTTAACACTCTTTTGCGTGTTCCAGATTGGCCGATGAGTATTGACTGGGTCCAACATAAAATCTCACAAAACTCAGACTTTACCAATAGCGCCGACCGCTATACCCGGGATTCTGACCGATTCAGCTATAATCTGAATCATGATTTTAGCGACCAGTCTCATTTACTTTTTCGGTTCGACTGGGACAAAACCTCACAGTCAGGCGCAAACAATTTGAACGACATAGATAGCAAGCGTTTTTTGTTGACCCATGAACAACTGTTTGGTACCAGCGACCAGCACCGCCTCTATTCGGAATTGACCTTTCTGGATAAAACCCAGTTTACGGATACAAAGAGTGTGGATTGGAGCGAAAACCTGACAATAGCCCATAAGGATAATTTTAATACATTTTATACGATGAGCTATAACGGCGTAAAAGTCGGGAACATCCAAAATGATTCGATCGGTGGCACAATGGGGTTTAACCACCAACTCTACAGCAGTTTGACGACCAGTGCAAATGTATCGGGGCGTCGTACGAAATTCGGCAGCGCCGGCCAGGCCGACCAGTTGGGTTCCCGGATTAATCTTAACTATCGCAAGACCAATCCTTTGGGGGTATTGACCGGTTTATATTCCCTCTCAAGACATAATGATCAGAATGACAATGTTGCAGGAATCGCAACGGTTATTGATGAACGTCATGAATTCAATGATCCCTTTGCTATTGTTCTGGATAAGAAAAACATTGAAATGAACTCGATTATTGTAACGGACAGTTCTGGAATGGATGTCTATACCAGAAATGATGATTATACCATCAATCAGGTGGGAAACCAGTTGGAGCTGGTCATGACTCCACTGGGCATGGAATTACCGAATATTACTGATGGGCAAACCATTCTGGTCAGCTATACCTATCAAGTGGCGGCCTCGGAGAAAACACAAACGAATCGGCAGGAATTCCGTCTCGCCCAGAATTTTGAAAATGGTTTATCCATTTATTACATACAAAAACGACTCGATGAAGAGTTGGATTCCATTTTCAGAAACTACGATATACCGATCGATCACATTACTCATTCGTATGGGTCGACTTTTAGACGGGGTGGTTTAACGTTATCTGCTGAATATTCCGACCATCAATCCGAATTAAGCCCGATGGAAAGTACGGACCTGAACGGCAGTTATTCCTGGCGATTATCCCGTTATTCCTCAATGTCTGTCGATGTTTCTCAAAGTTGGGTTGATGTTGGTGGGATCAATCCACATGACCGGTCTCTTTTTACAACGGGAGGAAGTTTCAGGAGCTTAATAACCAGGCGGTTGCGATTTAATGCCAGCAGTCAATGGCGAGACCAGCAAGACAGCACAGCCGGGCCGACCGAAGGTATCCGTTTCGACTCAGAGCTGATTTGGAAATATCGTAACGTCACGGCCAAAACAGGCTGGGAACTGAATATTCTTGACCGAAATAAACAGGAAACCACCCACACAAACCTATTTTTGCGAGTTATAAGAGAATTTTGACGCCGGTGTCGTCAGTTTATTTGGAACCCATTTTTCACACCTGAATGGCTGATTCGCCTTTGGCGGATCAACTTATGACGTGGGAATCCATTTTGATTTTCATGCCAGAATATGATATAGTGACAGGTAACAAAACGATGAACCTATTTTACAAATACAAGTTAAACGATCTGCGGACGTTAAATATCCTGATTTCAGCCCTGACACTGGCGTTGTTGTGCGGTGGATGCGGTGGGAAACGAGGGGTATTATTTCCCGTAGTGACCCCGCCGGTTTTATGGCCTGAACCTCCTGAATCCCCGCATGTGCAATACATTGGCCAATTGACCAGCCAGGACGACCTTAAAAAAGAGGTCTCACCTCTGGAAGGACTCAAACGAACCCTGTTCGGCAGGGATGACATTGGTGTCATCGTTGGCCCCTATGCCCTTGCAGTTGACGGCCAACAGCGACTATTTGTTTCCGACACACACGGATCTGTGATCCATTGTATGAATCTCGACAATCGTGAATATCACCAGTTCTCACAGATGGATTCCGGTGAAAAGTTAAAAATGCCGATTGGGCTGACCATTATTGACAAAAACGTATATGTCGCCGATAGTATCCTAAAAAAAATTGTGGTTTTTGACCCCCAGGGGAACTTTAAATTTTCTTTTGGCGATAAGGAGTTGAGAAGGCCGTCTGGCATTGCCTATAATCCTTATCAGCAACGACTATATGTTGCGGACTCTGTATTGCATGTAGTAATGATATTTGACAAAAATGGAAAAAAGATCAACCAGTTTGGCCAACATGGAAAGGGCAATGGGCATTTTAATTTCCCCACCCACTTATGGACAGACCCTTCAGGAACGCTTTATGTCAGCGACACGCTTAACTACCGTATCCAGATATTCCAACCGGATGGGAAATTTCTCTTCAAATTCGGCCTTCAGGGTGATCGCCCGGGGAATTTTGCGCACCCCAGCGGTTTGGCTACCGATACGTCCGGTAATATTTATGTGTGTGACCGGCAATACGAAAATATTCAAGTTTTTGACCCGAAAGGCCAGATCCTGATGGCTCTTGGCGGCGAGGGCCATGGCCCCGGAAAATTCTGGTTGCCCGGCGGTCTCTTTATTGACGACAACAACCGTATGTACATCGCCGATTCCTATAACAACCGAGTTCAGGTTTTCCAGCTTTTGGAGGTTGAAAAGCCATGAGTATGAGATACAATTTATTCTATACCCTGCGACTAGTCACATTGGCCCACTTGTTATCCCTGGGGGCATGGGGGGATATTGTGGGGACCGCTCATGACCTGTCAATTGGCAAAGACGGTACCAACGCCTGCAATTACTGTCATACGCCTCATGGTGCTTTGCCCAATACGCCCTTGTGGAACCATAAGCTTTCCGATAAGGTTTATAACATTTATGCAAGTTCCTCACTGGATGCGAACGTCGGGCAGCCAACCGGCTCCAGCAAACTCTGCCTGAGTTGCCATGATGGCACCGTGGCATTAACAGACCAGGTTCGGGGAGGAACCGGCACCTCCATGATGCCGGCGGGGCCGGGTCATCTGGGCACCGACCTTTCCGATGACCACCCCATCAGTTTTACCTATTCCAAAGAATTAACGGATGAAGACCCTCAAATTCACCCGGTGGAATCTCTGCCCAAAATTTTCAGATTTGACCGCTTCGGTGAACTCCAATGTGTCACCTGCCATAACCCTCACAATAATACCTTTGGCAAATTCATGGTCATGTCCAATACCAAATCCCTTTTATGTCTGCAATGCCACAATCTGAGCGGCTGGTCCGCGTCGATTCATGAGAGCTCAAATGTACTGACCGAAAACGTGGATGATGATTATTTGCTCACAACCCCCTATGCGACCGTTTCAGAGAATGGCTGTCTATCCTGTCATCGTCCTCACTCGGCCGGAGGCGCCGAACGGTTATTACATTTTGCAAAAGAAGAGGATAACTGCCTGAGTTGTCACAATGGCAAAGTGGCGAAAACTAATTTCAACGAACGCCTTGACAAGCTCAGTGGCCATTTTGTCCAGAATTATGAGGGCATTCACGACATCAGAGAGCAGATCGATTCAGCGGAATTGCATGTCGAATGTGTCGATTGTCATAATCCCCATGCCGTCACCCAGAAAGCTCATCAGCAAAGTCGAACGATTGGAACGATGAAAATGGTCTCGGGCATCTCCTCGGAGGGCACGCCTGTCACTCAGGCGACTTTTGAATACGAAGTGTGCTTCAAATGCCATGGCCAAAACCCCAACCGTGTCGACTCGGTGATTACCCGCCAGATCACACAGACCAATACAATTATGGAATTCGACCCGTCGAACCCATCCCACCATGCGGTGATCATTCAGGGAAAGAACCCTGATGTCCCCAGCTTAAAAGCCGGTATGGACCGAACGACCGTCATTACCTGCACGGATTGCCATTCAGCGGAACAGGCCTCCTCGACCAGGGGGCCTCATACTTCAAAATTTGCGCCCTTGCTTGCTTATCGTTACGACACCGGCGACGCCGTGCCTGAGAGTGAATTGGCATTCGCCCTGTGTTATCAATGTCACGATCGGGAAAGTATTTTGAATAATGAAAGTTTTGCAGGGCATGAAGACCACATCAAAAAGAACGTCTCCTGCTCCGTATGCCACGACCCCCACGGGGTCAACTCGGCCCAGGGCAATAGCCTCAACAACAGCCATCTGATCAATTTTGACACATCCATTGTGTTTCCCGTTGAGGTTAATGGCATGGAACAGTTAATGTTTGAAGATGAAGGGAAGTTCCAGGGACGTTGCTTCCTCGAATGTCACAATATAAAACATTTACCCAAGTCTTATAAACCGAAAGGTTCGGGTAAGCCATTTAATACAGGAGAACGATCGAGATGAACGGAATGAATTTTATTAAGTTAATAATTGGTGTTTTTGTCATTGGCGGTGGAATGAGCTTCCTGGTCTATAATGCCATGAGTTCGTCCTGGGCCTATGATATTTCAGTCGATGATTTTGTCACCAAGGACACTGCACGTTCCCATACCGCCAGGGTCGGAGGTGTTGTTGCAGCCGGAAGCATTGAAAATGACCTCGAAAATGTAAAGGTCTCCTTTAAGCTTAAAGGTCAGACCTCCGAGCTGGATGTGATCTATTCCGGGGTGCTGCCGGATAATTTCCAAGAGAATCGTGAAGTTCTCGCCGAAGGAAGCCTGGACACCGATGGTATCTTTCAAGCCAATAAGGTTATTACGAAATGTGAATCAAAATATCAGGCCAAAGTCCGCGAGGGTGACAGTTCAAAAGATTCAGTCACCAATTAGGGGGAAACGAACCCCGTTGCCTGTAATTGAATTGCCTTTCATCGCTCGGGGTGTCTATAATCTCAAATTGACGAAATAGACGCCCTTGCCATAGTATTACAGGGCACTGTTTTCTGCATCTTAAAGTCTGATATCGCATACGAAAAAGTACTTTTAATGTAATAAAAAAATAGCCTCTTTTGGAGAACATTTATATATGGCTGACCTTGGAAACTTTGCCTTACAACTGGCCCTGTTCATTACCGCTTATGCAATCATCGCCGATCTTGCCGGTGCGTGGCTCAAAGAACCGGCCTTGATGCGGAGTGGCCGTAATGCGACGGTTGCCTGCTGGCTGGCCATTTCTACTGCCGTTGGCGCATTGCTCTATGCTTTGACCACCTGTGATTTCAGCATTCAATATGTTGTTGAAAATGTCTCCAAAAAATTACCCATTGAGTATAAAATCAGTGCGCTGTGGGCTGGAGCTGCTGGTTCTTTGCTCGTGTGGCTTTGGCTTCAGTTGACCATGGTTATCTGGACATTTAACCGGACAAAGGTGAAAGATTATCCGTTCGTTGCCATTGCCCGGGTCATGGCCAATATTGTCAGCGTCTTTTTCCTGGTGGTACTACTCTTTGACGAAAACAAAAAAGTATTCGAAGTTTTAAAACTCCCGCCACTCGATGGTCATGACCTGAATCCTTTATTGCAGCATCCCGCCATGGTTTTACATCCTCCGGCACTCTTTGTGGGATATGCCGCGTACCTGATCCCCTTTTGCTGGATCCTGGCGGCCATGGTGGATAAACGCAAAACGGTTCGGCCGCTGCTGTTCAACCGTGCTCGCAACTGGATGTTGTTTGCCTGGCTGTTTTTATCGCTGGGTATCATCCTGGGGTCCTGGTGGGCGTATGAGGAATTGGGCTGGGGGGGTTTCTGGGCGTGGGATCCGGTGGAAAATTCATCATTTATGCCTTGGCTGGCGGGTACGGCTCTTTTGCATTGCTTTAAACGGGCCAAACCGGGAACGACCATGGCCAGCTGGATGGCATTTTTATGTTTACTGAGCTACAGTCTTTGCATTTTTGGAACCTTCCTGACCCGTTACGGCCTGGTGACAAGCGTCCACGCCTTTCCGGAGCCGGGGCTGTCTATTTTGTTCATGGTACTGATTGTTCTTTTCTGGATAATCGCGGCGGGCTTGTTTATCCGTCGTCTTATTGCGAACAGTTCTTCTGAGATGGTTGCCAACGCAAAGGGAAGTGGTATCCTGGCTCTGGTCAACTGGCTGTTTGTCATTTTAATCGCAGTGATATTAGTGGGAACCCTCTTTCCATTTTTAAGCAGCCTGTTCGGTGTCGAGAAAAAGACCCTGCTCCCCGAATACTTTACAAAAATCACATCGCCGTTTGGATTATTCTTATTGGTGCTGATGGGCGTGTGTCCTTACTTTTTCCGTAAAGGATTGGTTGTTAACCGGCGAACGATCCTGGCCGGCTTAATGATCGGTATTGCTGCGACCACTGCGGTCGTCTTGTATTTTGTTGATAAGCAGCGGCAACTAAATGCGGATTATCAAAAAATTGCCTACCTGGCTATCCCCTGTTTTATTGCTTGCAGTTTTGTCGTCATAATGATTCTGATCGATTTTGTGCAGCCCTTTTTCACCTCCGAACCCGGGGCAAAATCCCGTCGTTCGCTCAGGTGGTATGGTGCGCTGATCGCGCATATCGGCGTTGTTTTGATGTTTGCCGGAATTGCCGGCTCGGAAGGGTTAGGCTACGAAGTGGATAAAGCCCTCCATGCCGGAGAATCCTTTAAACTGGAAAAGAGCAATTATACAATCACCTATAATAAAGCGACCTTGGAAAAAGGTCCCAATTTCGAGATGACTGTCGCCGAACTGATCGTCAAGAAACCTGGTGGGCAGGAAATCACCATGAAACCTGCTATTGCCTATTACCCAGGTCGTCAACAAACGACCACAGAGCCTGATATTCGCCGGAGCATATCAGGCGATATTTACATCACGCTGGCGCAAGTCTCTCCAAATGGCAACCTTGTCAATATTCAGGTACGGTTTAAACCTTTGATCAACTGGTTATGGCTTGGCAGTGTCGTTATGATGGGCGGCTCGATCATTGTCATGATAAGCTGGCTGATTAATCGTAACAAAAGCATAGATAAAACTGAGAATAATTTTAAAAATCCCGACTGGGATTAACCTTAGATTCTACAAATTAATCGTAATTAACAGCAGGTAAACTATGGAAACTGAAACACTTATAAAATATG
>JAIPFO010000165.1 GCA_021736565.1 Phycisphaerae bacterium
TCTTTGTAGAAAGCCATGCAGCCCCCAAAATCAAGCTCCGTAGGAGCGAAACCTAATCTGAATTGCTACTTCTTGTAACCTTGTATTGCTACAAAGAAAAAGAAAGAACCGTAATTTCAATATAAGCCACCATATAACAAGTAGTTACATCCTGCCAGAAATATATCTCGCACACCTTGATAGTGTGTGTTAAATGTATTTCCTGGAGAGAGGACATCTCCCTTTTCAGTTTTAAAAACGGGCTTTTTTTAGAAAATCGCATACTTTCACGGTCGTTAAATATCGACCAGGCCACCTGCAGCCTGGTCAGGAATAAATCTTGCGTTCGAGTTAGACAAGAAAACCAGGTCCTCATTGTGACATATGTCACATTTTGTTTTTTACCCTGAGGGCCGAATTAACAAAACAGTGTCAGCGTTCTGGCATTTTTTTTGCCCCTTGTCCTGCTTTCGGGCCAATACCCGCCATCGGAACGAGGGGAGAGGCCGTTTATCTGATCGTAAAACCGCTTTCGGCGGAAACTATTTTATAATTGCGTGAATTCTTACAAAACGCTAATATTACTCTAACAATTGCACCCCATAATTAATACTGTACCTTTGTGCTGGCGTCCTGACTGTTGCTGGTGCCTGTTTTTGGCATCGTCGCGTGACCCCGATGCCAAAAGTCAAGATGAACGAGACAACTTATTATTAACCGGCGTTCGCGGGCCTCTTCTGACAGAGTCCATTTAGAGGGGCCTATTAAGACTCAAATCACAAATTCCGATACGATGAAACCAGAAAAAGATGAACGTTTCACGATATTTATGGCGCGGGAGTTACCGACCACTTAAGGAGACGGCATGGGTGTACTAAATAAATTTTTCGGAACCTCTCCCTTTTCGCAATTGCACGAACATTCGAAGAAGGTTTATGAATGCGTGAAGCTGATGCGGCCATTGGCTGACGCGTTGGTGGCGGAAGATTATGATAAGATCGAGGCGCATCATAATCTGATGAGTAAGACTGAGCATGAAGCGGACCAGATCAAAAATGAAGTTCGGGGCAATCTGACGAATCTCTATTTTCTCTCGGTCGGTCAGAATGAGTTGAGTCGTTTTTTGGGCTACCAGGATGACATAGCCGACGCGGCTGAAGATTTTGCCGTGGTGTTATTGTTGCGGAAAACCAGGATTCCCGAACAGTTGCGATTTGATTTTCTGGCGTTCGTGGATCAGATCATCATGGTTAGCGAGCATCTTCTGAAAGTTGCCGAAAAACTGACAGGGATCGCCGGATCGGCCTTTACCGGTCGTGAGGTCGACCATGTTTTGGAAGTGATCGACCTGGTGAGTGAGGAAGAATGGAAAGCCGACCGGCTCGGACGAAAGTTTGCCCGGCATTTCTACAGTCTTGAAAGTGAGCTGGACACCGTAACGATCATGTTTCTGGATAAATATTGCAAAACGCTTGGGGCGGTAGCCAACAATGCCGAGAAAACCGCTAAATACCTCAAGCTTATCATCAGCAAATAAACTGTATTCATTGACGTCTGCGTCATAAGTCTTTTTGAAGTCCGTTTACCGCATCTTAAAGGGCGATTTGAACGATACAAATGTACTTTTGACGTGGCAACCATCATTAGCCTTTATCGATTGAGAGAAATAATTCTCTGGAGTAAATTTCATGACCACACTTGTTATTATCGCGTTAGTCGTTGGTGTTTATATGGCCTGGAATATTGGTGCCAACGACGTGGCCAATTCCATGGCAGATGCTGTCGGGTCCAAAGCCCTCACCATTTTCTGGGCGGTGGTCCTGGCGGGGATTTTTGAATTTGCCGGGGCATTTCTCGTTGGAAGCGATGTGGCCCAGGCCATTCGCAAGAACATTATCAATGTTGATGCCGAACATTTCACCCCTCAGACCCTGGCCCATGGTATGCTCTGCGCGATGCTGGCGGCGGCGGTCTGGCTTAACCTGGCCTCCTATCTTGGCCTGCCGGTTTCGGCCACACATTCCATTGTGGGTGCGATCCTTGGCTTTGGCATTATTGAAGTGGGCTTCAGCATTGTCAGCTGGGGCACCCTGGGCAAGATCGTGGCGAGTTGGTTTATCTCGCCGATCGCCGGGGGGTTGATGGCCTATTTCATCTTTAAATTGATTTCCAAACATATTCTTTCGAAGGAAAGGCCCATAAAGTCCGCACGCAAGGGCGTCCCGGTCGTCGTGTTTTTCACGTTTAGTATTTTGATCCTGGCGACGATTTATAAAGGTCTTAAAAATCTCCATTTACATTTGGGCGGTTGGGAAGCGATAGGGCTTAGTGTTGTCGGGGGGCTGGTTGCCGCAATTATCTCCTGGTTTGTCATGGGGCGTAATGGCAATAGCCAGCACGATCTTTGCCGGGAGGATCAGATCGTTTGTGTTGAAAAGATTTTCGTTCCCCTGGTGATCATCTCCTCCTGTACGGTGGCCTTTGCCCATGGGGCCAACGATGTAGCCAATGCGATCGGCCCCCTGGCGGTCGTTTATGAAAACGCCAATGCCGCTGTCTTAAAGACAAGCGTTGATATTCCGATGTGGATCCTGGCGCTTGGGGGCGGGGGGATCGTTTTGGGATTAGCGTCTTTTGGCTACCGGGTGATGACCAAAGTTGGCATGGATGTGACCGAAATCACCCCTTCTCGTGGCGTTGCGGCGGATATCGCAGCGATGGCCACGGTATTGGCCTGTTCGAAGATGGGGCTGCCGATCTCGACGACACATACCCTCGTCGGCGCGATCATCGGTGTTGGCCTGGCCCGTGGGATTACGGCCCTGAATAAAAATGTGATCCGATCCATTTTCACCTCCTGGCTGGTAACGGTTCCGATCGCAGCGATTCTGAGTATGGTCTTCTATATCGGGGCCCGCTGGATATTCTGGTCAGAGATCCTGCCCGTACCGGCAAGCTAACGCCCATGGGGCTGGCTTTCAGGCCTCGATTTTACAATGAAACGAAGCGACATCAGACACCGAGCGTCTGGAAGGCCATCGTGACCGTCAAGAAACGTTATAAATAGAATTATGAATTCATCGGTGGTGCCTGCCCCATAGAGATGTGGCATCATGGCACCGTTTTGACCCCCGCGTCAAATTCCGATAGATAGGGATTAAAAGTTTGTTTTCCGGACCTTCAAAGATGATCTTAACGAGGGAAAATGACTTTTGACGTGGGAGCCTATTTTTTAAAAAATATTTGATAAAGGAAGACAACATGGGTGTATTGAATAAATTCTTTGGGGCATCGCCATTTTCACAATTACACGAACATTCCAAGAAAGTTCATGAATGCGTAAAGCTGATGCGACCGTTGACTGACGCGTTGTTAGCAGAAGACTATGACAAGATCGAAGAGCTTCATAATCTGATGAGTAAAACAGAGCATGAAGCGGACCAGATCAAAAATAAAATACGGAGTAATCTCACTGAGCTGTACTTTCTTTCAGTCGGCCAGAACGAGCTGAGTCGTTTTTTGGGTTATCAGGATGATATTGCCGATGCGGCTGAAGATTTTGCCGTGGTATTATTGCTTAGGAAGACTAAAGTTCCCGAGAAGTTACGTTTTGATTTCCTGGCTTTTGTTGACCAGGTCATGATGGTAAGCGAACACCTTCTGATGATCGCAGAGAAACTGGCGGGGATCGCCGGTTCGGCGTTTACGGGTCATGAAGTTGATCACGTCCTGGAAGTGATCGATCAGGTAAGTGAGGAAGAATGGAAAGCCGACCGGCTTGGTCGAAAGTTTGCCCGTCATTTTTACAGTCTTGAAAGTGAAATGGACCCCATCACGATCATGTTCCTGGATAAATACTGTAAGACGCTGGGAAGGGTGGCTAATAATGCCGAAAAGACCGCCAAATATCTCAAACCGATCATTCGTAAATAATCAATTAACAGAAACCAGAGGGCCACATGAGCCTACAGTCCATGGTCTGATGGACTGTCTGTCCCATGCTGGCCACTCCTGAACATCTATTATTTTCCGAATCGTATATCGAGTCGATTTCCAAATGACCCGGCGTCGGTGCCGCCCCGTCGTTTTTTATTGGTTGCCGGCGTGGTCCGGTCACCGGGCCTGGTTTCGGCCG
This sequence comes from Phycisphaerae bacterium, assembly GCA_021736565.1. GTDB lineage: Bacteria > Planctomycetota > Phycisphaerae > Sedimentisphaerales > SM23-30 > JAIPFO01. The sequence goes on from JAIPFO010000165.1 coordinate 4,115, forward strand.
GCTGATTTGGTTTGTCCTGCTGTTGGCGTGGTTTGTTTTGCGGGGCGTTGGGGTTGAGCATACTCAACGCGATCCGGCCGCGCGGCACATCGACCTCGGTGACCCAGACGATGACTTTCTGGTGGACCTTTACGATGGAAGCCGGGTCGCTGACGAACTTATTGGCCATCTGGCTGATATGGACCAGTCCGTCCTGATGGACCCCGAGATCGACAAAGGCCCCGAAGGCGGTGATATTTGTTACGATCCCCGGCAGTTGCATGCCCACTTCCAGGTCGCCGATGGCATTGACGCCCTCGGTAAATGAAAAGGCTTCAAACTTCTCGCGGGGGTCGCGGCCTGGCTTGTTCAGCTCGGCTTTGATGTCTGTTAATGTCGGGAGGCCGACTGTCTCGGTGACATATTTATGCAGATCAATATTCAGCTGCGATTGATCATTTCCGACCAGTTCGGCCACGGTACAGCCGACATCGGCGGCCATCTGCTCGACAATCGCATAGCTTTCCGGATGCACCGCACTGCCATCAAGAGGATTGGCGCCATTGCGAATGCGTAAAAAGCCGGCACACTGTTCGAATGTTTTGGCGCCCAGTCCGGTGACCTTCATCAGGTCCTTTCGTGAGCCAAAGGGGCCATTTTCATTGCGATATCCTACGATTCGCTCGGCGAGGTTCGGCCCGACCCCTGAGACGTAGTTCAGGAGTTGCTTGCTGGCGGTGTTCACTTCGACCCCTACATTGTTCACACAGCTCATCACGGTATCGTCCAGGCTCACTTTGAGATGGTTCTGGTCCACATCGTGCTGATATTGACCGACGCCGATCGATTTCGGGTCGATCTTTACCAGTTCGGCCAGCGGGTCCATGAGTCGTCGTCCGATCGATACGGCTCCGCGTACGGTCAGGTCATACTGGCCAAATTCTTCGCGTGCGACTTCCGAGGCGGAATAGACCGATGCCGCATTTTCTCTGAGCATGATGATAGTGATCTCAGGGGGCAGCCCGAGTTTTCGCAGGAATGCCCCCGTCTCACGCCCGGCGGTGCCATTGCCGACGGCAATCGCTTCAATATTATATTTCTGGCAGAGTGCCATGACTTTGACCCCGGCTTCGGGTTCTTTGTGCTGGCCGTTATGGGGATATATGGCGTCGTTAAACAGCAACTGCCCCTGGCTATCGAGGCAGACCAGCTTACAGCCGGTTCTAAACCCCGGATCGAGTGCCATGACCCGCTTTTGTCCCATGGGGGAGCTGAGCAGCAGCTGTCGCAGATTTTCGACAAAAACCTTGATCGCCTCTTCATCGGCGAGCTTTTTGGTCTCCAGGCGAATCTCCGTCTCCATCGACAGTGCCAGCAGCCGCTTAAAACTATCGGCGATGGTAAGTCTGATTTGTTCGGCGGCGGCCCCTTCGGTTTTGATAAACTGCCGCTCCAGCAGGTCTATGGCCATCTCTTCGGGGACCAGTACCCGCAATGTCAGGAATTTTTCTTTGGCTCCGCGTCGCATGGCTAATATTCGGTGCGAGGGGGCCTTGGCGACCGGCTCCTGCCAGTCGTAGTAGTCCTTGTATTTGATCCCGGCCTCTTCCTTGCCCGTGGCGACTTTGGTGACAAACTCGCCCTTATTCCAGTACAGTTTCCGCATGGCCTCCCGTGCGGCCTGATCTTCACTGACCCATTCGGCCATGATATCGCGGGCTCCCTGTAAGGCGTCGGCGACCGTTTCAACGTCCTTCTCCTTGTTAATAAACGCCGCGGCTTCGACGGCCGGATCAATGGTCCCTTCCTGGTCAAAGATCAACCTGGCCAGCGGTTCCAGCCCTTTTTCCTTGGCCATGGTGCCGCGTGTGCGGCGTTTTGGCTTGTAGGGCAGGTAAAGGTCTTCCAATACGGTCATGGTTTCGGCGGCGTTGATCTTGGTCTTTAATTCGTCGGTCAATTTTCCCTGGCCGGCGATGGTTTCCAAGATGGATTCCCGCCGTTTGTCCAGCTCTTTGAGCTGGTCTAACCGGTCTCGCACCGCGGTAATAGCCACTTCATCCAATGACCCGGTCGCTTCCTTACGATATCGGGCAATAAATGGGACCGTGCCGCCCTCATCCAGCAGGCCCGCCACAGCCGAAACCTGCATCACCTTAACGCCCAATTCCTGAGCGATCCGTATCACATGTTGTTCATTCATCGTTTTTTTGCATCCTTGCTGGTTTAGTTTTGATGTCTTGATCATATCAAATGACAGAATAAAGCTGATTATCTCGCTGTTGTCAAGGCCATAGCGAAGTGATTTCTCAACAAACTCATTTTTCACCCCTAAAAGGCCAATTTTAATCCGAAAAACTGCCTTTGACGCCGGGGCTGTTTTAGGATATAATGGAAAAAGAATTTGGGCTTGACGCCAGGAAGTTCTGTATTTTTCAATCCCGTTTCCCGCATCTTAACAGGGTGATTTTAACAATAAGAAATGACTTTTGACGTGGGAATCAATATAAGTTTTCCCTATAATACTATGGAATGGAGTCTATGAGTTACTTGTGCCTTAATTTTTTATGTTTTTTTGTTTCAAGCGTGGTGTTTTTGGATTGCCAGGGGTGTTCCTTTGAAGATGAATTGGCGGTGGTTGATCAATCGATGTTGCCGGAGGCTGATATGGCGTTCTTAACAGAACAGGGGTGGGAGGAGTATGTGGGGGATAAGGTGGGAGTCTGGGTTTGTTCGGAGCGGCAGATATTGTATGTGGTTGAACAGGGTCGGATCTTGAAGCAATATCGCTGTTCGACGGGATTGGCGGGGATGGGGAATGTTCGGAATTCAGGAATGACGCCGGTGGGCTGGCATACGATCGAGTCGAAGATCGGGGGGGAACTGGCGGCCGGTGCGGTGATGAAGGGGCGGCGATGGACCGGGGAGGTGTGGCAGGAAGGAATGACATCCGACGGGGATTTGATCCTCTCGCGGATCATGTGGCTTAAAGGGCTCGAAGCGGGCAGGAACCTGGGCGGCGATGTGGACTCCTGGGGGCGTTATATCTATATTCACGGGACTAACGACGTGGCGGGGCTGGGTGAGCCGAAATCACACGGGTGCGTCCGGCTTGACCCGCATGAGGTGATCGATCTGTTTGGACGTGTTGAGGAGGGGTGCCGGGTGCTGATCACGGATACGGACGAAACTAATTAGGACGCCACCATCAAATAAAGAAAAGGCAATTAAATATTATGATACGAATCAGAGAAATATCTGTTGGGTTCAAGGTGGGCGTTGAAGAATTGCGTAGTTTTGTTTTGGATCGGCTGGGGGTTGGTGATGAGGCGTTGATCGGATTTTCGGTTGTTCGTCGGGCGATCGATGCCAGGCATGGCCGGCATATTCTGGCGATTTATACAGTGGATGTTGAGGTGGCCGATGAAGCGGCGGTATTGGAGCGGTTTGAAGGGGATGCGAGGGTTGGGGTTGCGCCGAATATGAGCTACCAGATGCCCGAGGTGGGGAGCCCGGGGGCGAGTGGCAAGAGGCCTGTGGTTGTGGGGTGTGGGCCTTGCGGGTTGTTCATTGGCTTGATCCTGGCGCAGAAGGGTTTACGGCCGTTGCTGATCGAACGGGGCAGGAATGTTCTGGAGCGGGTGAAGGATATTAACGCGTTCTGGCACGAGGGGACGCTTTTGGATGAGTCGAATGTTCAGTTTGGCGAAGGTGGGGCCGGGACGTTTTCAGATGGCAAGCTTAACACGCAGATCAAGGATAAGCTGAACCGGTCGCGGAAAGTGCTGGAGGAATTCGTTAAAGCGGGCGGCCCGACGGAGATATTGTACCAGGCCAAGCCGCACCTGGGGACGGATAACCTGGTGCGGATCGTGAAGAATATCCGGGAGGAGATCATAGCACTGGGCGGTGAGGTGCGATTTGAAACGAAGCTCACGGGGATTGAGATTGCCGAT
>JAIPFO010000166.1 GCA_021736565.1 Phycisphaerae bacterium
CAGTCGATGATCACCTGGCTTTCAAGGTCCTCCTTGACTGTGATATCAATGCCATCAGGGGGTCGGCCAAAAACAAGGTAGCGACATCGGGGGAGTTTGCTGGATGGCTTGACGGGAACGCAATCGTCCAGAATGATAATATCGTAGGGATGCTGGTTGTAAAATACGGCTCCTTCAGAATGCTCAGCATTTTCAAATTCATCCGGCGTACATTCGGCCAGTTTGGCAATGGGGCAGGCTTGTAATACCGTTTTTAAGACGACGTTCCCCTCGGTGACCAATAAAACCGATAGCCGCTTCGGCGGTGCCAGAACGGCCCATGCGGCATTATCACAGGCCAAAAGATCGTCGGACAGCAGCCGCATTTCCAACACGCCCCCCTCGTTGTGCGTGAGGTCGTAATTCACCGCCAGTTCACCGGGCTTCTCGATGGTCTTGGCGTTATCATCCGGGGTGTCGGTAGGGTTATCGGTCATGAGCCGCGCGGGAATGGTCACGGGCTTGACCGCATAGACGTTATTGTTGATGCTGAGTTGTAACTGGCACTTTTGGTCGGTATCGCCGTAATTGGCCAGCGTGGCAAACAGGGTCACTTCTTCGGGATTTTCATAGGACCGGCGGGCCTGCATGGCGGTAATGGCAATATTTTCACCCGACTGGCCAATTTTTTGGAATAAAAGGTCCTCACTACCGGATTCCAACTTGCCAATATCATCAATGCGCCCATCGCTGAACAATACCAACTGGGCAGCACTCTGGGCAGAACGGCTATTGGTCTCTTCGCCGGGCGACTGAGCGAATGCCCGTGCAACCATCACCGCCTCGGAGAGGGTTGATTTTCCCTCGCCGGGTGTGATCTGTTTGATCGCTTCGATAAGTTGCCGCTTATCGCTGGTAAAATTGCACAGGACCTTGCTATGATCGTCAAAGGTAATGATCATGGCCTGGTCGGAATTATCCTGCAACGAAAACGCATTCTTATCACGCAGTGATTCCACATACAAGGTTGCCTGCTCTTTCGCCTGGGCCAGACGGCTATCGTCCACATCGGTGGCGTTCATACTGGCCGATCGGTCGATCAGCAGCACATGGCGTTTACCCGGCCCGCCGGTCATTGAAGCGATAGGCCCGGCCAGGGAGAGCAATAGTGCCGCCAGAATGAGGATTTGCAGCAGTAACAGAATATTGCGGCGCATTTTCTGGAACGGGGCGTTGACCTGGAGGTCCTGTATCGCCCGTTTCCATAACAGGGTACTGGAGATGATGCGCTCCTGCCGTTTCAGCTTCAAAAAGTACATCAAAAGCAGGATGGGGACCGTCACAGCCGCTGCGTAGAGTCCTGTTAGTGGTGTTAGCCATTGCATAATTTTAATTCCAGGGTTTGTTTATCGTAGTGTAGTCGCAGGCAAGGGGGTATGATTACAATAATTATTTAACGCCAGCGTCAATAGTATTTTTAACCTGTCAATCTATTTTAGTAATCGTATCCGCCGTAAATAATTCAATACCAGCGATTCAATCGGGTCGCTGGATTTGGCCAGCACATAGTTGGCCCCTCGCCGGGCGCAGAATTCTTTGAGTTCATTGCAATAGGCCGAGAGGTTGCGTTTGTAATATTTCATCAGGGCGGCACTGACGGTAATTTCGGCAGTATCCTCATCTTCGACATCCACCAGCTTGAGATTGCCGGTAATGTCGGGTTCCAGTTCCTGCGGGGAAAGAACCTGCACAAGGTACAGCTCATAATGGCCGCCGGCCAGTTGACGCAATGATGAACCATAGAGGTCTTCTTTGAAGAGAAAATCTGAGAGGACGATCATGATACCCGACCCGATCCGTCCGGCGATCAGCTCTTTACAGCTTTTCTCAAAATTGGACGGGCCCGCTCCCTGGCTGTTCAGCAGAAAATCGGCCATCTGCCCCAGGTAATTCCTGCCGCGAATGTTGGCCAACTGCCCTACAATGCCATCGGCAAACGTACTGATCGTCAGCCGGTTATTGTTGACCAGGCTGACATAGCCCAACGCGGCGGTGAGCTTTTTAATGAACAATTCCTTGGAGGGGTCCCCCAGGCTCACCGACCCGCTAATATCCAGCATGATATGGACGGTGAGGTCCTGTTCTTCCATGAACAGTTTGAGGAAAAGCTGGTTCAAACGGCCATAAATATTCCAATCGACAAAACGAAGATCGTCCCCGGAGACATATGGCCGGTGGTCAGCGAATTCCACACTCTGACCCCGCTGTCGTGACCGTCGCTCGCCCTGCAGCTTACTTCGCATGATCCGCCGGCTCATCACATCCAGGGCATCGAGCTTGGCCATGAACTGTGGGTCCAGCAGCTCTGAAAGCTTGCGTCGGACAGGTATTGTTGTGTTCAATTTACTCATAAGTATGTTACAAAATTACCCGCCTCCCACGGGGGGGACAAAGGCAATTTCATCCTTGTCGGACAGGATGGTATCACTATTCTGTGTGATGCCATTGACGAATACCAGCTTGAACGATGGAATCTTCATCTGCCGGGCCAATTGCTCCACAGTCGCCTTTTCAGGAATATCAACGGCCATGGCATCACCAATGGCCAGCGCAGGATAGAGGTCCTTCAAGCCGGCAAATAGTTTTACAAATACGATCATAATGTTTTTCATTGTCCATTTGGGTTACGCTAATACCGAATCTAACGTCTCATCGGTAATATCCCAGAGACCCTCATGCGGTGCTACTTTTTCATACTTCATAAATTCCGGCAGGCGGTCATCGGCCACACCCAGGCCAGCGGCGCGATTAAAGGCGATCTCACGATCAATGACCTCCTTACCAATGCGTCCGACATCGTCGGCGGTCCACTGGGTGCCCAGCAGGCCGTTGCATTCTTCGACAAAGCCTTCAAAGCCAGTCGGAATGTCCAGAATGGCAAACGCGATGAACAGGCAATGGCCCGAGGTATCGATAAATGCCGTGGTATAAATGAAATTGCGTACCAGTTCAGCCTTGTCCCTGTCGAAAGGGTCCGTTTTGCCACCCGCGCCCAAAATCTCCGAGGCGATGGTGTAACCGGCCGTATGGTCGCCGCCCATCGGGTTGACGGCATAGGTCATCCCGATGCCTTTAATGACCCGGGGTTCATAGGCCGGGAGGCTCTGGCCTTTGACGGTAGGACAGCGTACTACCCCGTACATCTTAGCGGTTGCTTCGGTGCCATTACCGAGGATTTTCCCCAGCGGGGTGTTCTTGCCGATCTCTTCTAAAAGTTTAATTGCCCCTTTACTATCGCCAAATTCTATCAGGCCGGCCTCCATTGCCACCCCCAGCATACCGCCGGCCTCAATGGTGTCAATACCCATATCATTACACATACGCGTCATCGTTCCGATCGCGTCCAGGTCGTCAATCCCGCAGTTCGCACCCAGGGCCCAGGTCGTTTCATATTCAATCACCGAAACCAGTTCATTACCGTCTTTGTCGGGGATGACATTGGAGCACTGGATCACGCAACCATTATGGCAGCCGTGCCCCATTTTTCCGACCCCGCCGCGTTTTTTGCATAATTCGGACATCGCCTCGCCAGAGATCTTACCAGCGCCTTTGAATCGCCCTTCGCGAAAATTCCGAGTGGGCAAGCCGCCAACTTCATTAAGAATATTGACCAGGACCGCGGTGCCGTATGAATTCAGTCCGCCGCCGGGCTTGGTAACGTCATGGTTCATCAGGGCATCGGTGAGTTTTTTACGACCCTGCTTGAATAATGCTTCATCAGCAATTTCAACACCGGGGGCACCCTGGCCATCAACGACGATAAATTTAAGATGCTTACTGCCCAGGACCGCACCCAACCCACCGCGGGCGGCAAACCGGCTCGGGCGGTTTTCCTTATCACTAAAACAGATGCCCGCCATGGACATTTTCTGTTCACCGGAAATGCCAATGCCCATCAGAGCGGTTTTACTGCCATATTTTTCAAATAATTTCGGGTAGGCGTCATAAAGCCCTTTTCCGGCATATTCATCGGCGTTGAAAAATGTAACATCCTCGTTGCTGATATGAATTCCCCACCAGGTATCGTCCTGGGGCATTCCTTCAATAATGATCGCCTTGATACGCAGCCGGCCGGCGATCTGGGCCCAGTTTGTCCCGGCGTTTGATTCCTTGATGCCCCCGGTCAGAGGTGATTTCCCCCCCACCGAGATACGCCCGGAACTGGCAGCACTGGTCCCGGAGACCAACCCCGGGGCAATGACGATTTTGTTGTTCGGTCCCAAGGGATGACATTGCGGATCAACCTCATCACTTACGATGCGAGAGGTGAGGCCACGTCCACCGAGTTGGTGATACTTTTGCTCAACGTCCTGCCATTGAACGGTTTGGTTTCCCATATCAATTCGTAAAATCTTTGCCATGATATTATCTCCATACACCAGCTTAGCCGGCAAAATAAGTTACTTGCATCTCTTTGATGCCTGAATCGGGGACTACACGTCCAGATTCTTGGGTATTTGTTCTAAAAGAGTCGTTAAGAGTTCATCGTTTTTGATCCCTTCGGCCTGCCCTTCAAAGTTCAGCATGATGCGGTGTCGCATGGCCGGCAGGAAAGTATCGACAATATCGCTGAAACTTACATGATAGCGTTCATCCAACATGGCCCGGACCTTGGCTGCCAGGATAAGTGCCTGGACGCCACGCGGCGACGAGCCAAATCGAATATACTGATTGGTGATCTCCGGCGCGAATTCCCCCTCCGGATGCGTTGCCAGGGTCAGCCGTATCGCGTAATCCTGCACATGGGGGGCGACGGCTACTTGCTTAACCAGTGCCTGGAATTTTCTGATCTGCTCACCATCTAAGACAGGCTCCGCTTTAGGAGACGCCGAAGAAGTGGTCCTATCGAGAATGGTCTTTAATTCCTCCCGACGGCTATAGGGCACGATAAGCTTGAACAGGAACCGGTCCAACTGTGCTTCCGGCAGCGGGTAAGTCCCTTCCTGTTCGATGGGATTCTGGGTCGCCAGGACGATAAACGGCTCCGGCAGTTTATGGATCGTCCCGCCACTGGTCACCGAATGTTCCTGCATGGCTTCCAGCATGGCCGATTGGGTCTTTGGGGTGGCCCGGTTGATCTCATCGGCCAGAATGATCTGACCAAAGATCGGGCCCGGCTGAAAAGTGAACTCTCGCCGGCCGGTGGCTTGATCTTCCATGACCATGTTGGTCCCGATGATATCAGCCGGCATGAGGTCGGGCGTGAACTGTATTCGTCCAAATGCCATCGACAGGGCATCGCTTAAGGTTCGTACCAGTAAGGTCTTGCCCAATCCCGGCACCCCCTCCAACAGGACATGGCCGCCGCAGAACAGGCTGATCAAAACATTATCGACAATATCACTATGACCGACAATGACTTTTCCGATCTCCTTTCGCAAAGAATCAAACGTTTTTCGAAACGCAACGCACTGTTTGCGAACCTGTTCGATATCGGCGATATCCTCTTTTGTTGTTTCCTGAACGTCAGTCATTTAAATGTCTCCTATCCGGTCAGACCGGGAACCTTACGGGTTATCTTCTCGTTTGTTATCAATCTTTCGTTTTGCCCTGAGTAGTTGACTTATATGCGAAGTGTCTTCTTCCTGGGAATCCTTTTTGTCGTTTACGGTTTTATCGGCCGGCTTTTCGGGACGATCTTCAGTATGAGGCTGATCAATTTTCGCGTCCGGTAATTGCCCTTCATAATCTTCACCGGCCACATACCGCTTGCCGGCGGTCTTTGATCTAGTCGGTTGGGTCGGTTTACTTGCCGGGCGGACGAATTGTTCCTGTGTTTTCTCCCGGGCAGCCTTCAGCCGGTCAATAGTCTGGTCAGCCTTTTTAACCTTCGAGCGTTTGAGCGACTTCGCTATTCGCCTTGCCATCCCCTTAAAATCAACCGCGATCCGCCGGACGGCGACATCCAGCAGGAAGAAGGCCAGCCAGAGGAACATCAGTTTATTAATGATGGGCAATGGCGTTTCCGGGAATTTCACGCCTGTTTTATCATAGAGATTCGCCTGGGTTGGGTCTTCGGGCAATACCCGTCCGCCGGATATTTCGCTGACCTGGTATAAAAGGGCGACATTGTCAGTCAGATCGCGAAACTCCGGCGCGTAGGGCACCATCACCGGGGTTTGCATCACGTGCATTTTACCGGTTTCGCCCGGCTTGCGATAGCGTAAATTGATGATATGGCTGCCGGAATCAGAGGCCTGAAAGACTCCTTTAAAGGCCCCCGGGCCGGTCTGGATGAGTTCCATGGATGTGCTTTGGATATCGGGAGCGATGATCTGGGCATCGATCTGGGAAAATTGCATAAATTGCCCTTCGGCATCAACACCCTCCACATTGACCGTGACCTCCCGCCCCTGCACATCGACAAACACTTCACAATCCCTGTCTTGAGACGGCTTGCCAACCCAGCGAACAACCTGCTCCCAGAATCGTTCAAAGCCCCCCCACGCCAGCCAGCTGGCGGCCCATCGACTATCCACCGAGCTGGTAAACGCAACACATCGTCCCAGGCCCGCCTGACAGGTCGATAAGATCGGATCGCCCTTCTCGCTGCCAAGGACGATCTGGGCAAGGCCTTCCTTCGGGCCGGATAGCACGTAGCCGTCCAATGGCGGCAGGGCCGTGCCCACCCCTTTGATGATCTCATTGAAGGCATTATGGATTCGCGGGGTAAAGGTTTCCTCAACGATCAGGGCCCGGCGAATGACCTGGGCTTCTTTGATGAAAATTTGCGGCAGTTTCGCCGGGTCTTTAACCTGGTAGAATCGCCCACCGGTCATCTTCGCGATCATGCTGTATTGCTGCACCAGGTTACCGGTATGGCCTGAATTGATCATAACACAGGTGCAGGTGATCTGCGCCTTGTTCAAATTAGTGATCAGCGATTTCATTGGAAGCTGCGGGTCGCCGTCACTAATGATAATAATATGTTTTTGAGCCGCTTCACAGTCTTTTAACGCCATATAGGCATCATTCAATGGTCCTTGAAAACTAGGCATATCCCCCATGACCATTTTATCTACCGCCGCCAGGGCCGCTTTTTTATCACCCGCTTCAGCCAGGGGAAAAACCCAGTTGGAACTATCCGGCCCGTTACCACCGCCCCATTGGAACGCCAGTATCCCGACAAGATCTTTTCGGCTTAACGTTGTGATGGCCGCCTTGGCAACCCGTTTGCCCCACAAATTACCCGCGGGAATTTCGCAGGCGTGCATGACCAGGCCCAGGGCCCCCTTGGGAAGCTGACGCTTCTGGGGCGGGTCCAGGTCGACCGGCAGGATATCCGCTATCGGTGAGCCGATCCAGCCACCGGCACCAAATGACCGGTTGCCACCGATCATGATCAGGCCGCCGCCAATATCTTTGACATAACGGGTTAGCATTTCCTGCTGCTGGAAGGAAAACACACTGGCATCGCAGTTGACCAGAAGAACGGCATCGGTATCCATTAAATGGGTCAGGTTATCGGTCAGTTCACTGGCCAGTATATACCGACTGTCAATCTCTGAGTTGTTCAGGGCCTTTTGTAAAAATTGTCCCGGCATCCCCTCTTCGGGCTTGTTAATATTCCCCTCAATAATCAGCACATGGCCTGGTCCGGCAACATAGGTCATGGCGCTGGAAATATTATTGGGTATTACCTGGTCCTGGCCTTCGTAGGGAATGAATTCAGCCTTGAAATCATGCATCCCCCGGCTGCCCACCGGGACAGAGACCACCTTAACATTCGTACCCGGCTGCAAGACCACGTCGCTTTCCAGGTCCTCTGATTCCGGATTAAGGTCCATGGTCTCACCGTTGAGGGTCAAGCGTAACTTTCCCCGGCTCACACCGGTACTGTTCAGGATAAATCGCAGTGAGACCGTCTGGCCACTACGGGCACGGGTGGGAGCCGCCAGCCGTTTAAAGATCACTTCCTGTTTGTAGGCATAGCTCAGGGGCAAAACGTCAATGGGAATCCCGTTGGCCCCGGCAATTCGAGCAGCCTCCTTGAGAT
>JAIPFO010000167.1 GCA_021736565.1 Phycisphaerae bacterium
GGCGATATTTTGAATTTTACAATAATGAGCGTATCCATCAATCCCTGGATTATTGTACACCCGCGTCGGTGTACGGGGTGATGGATAAAAAAACGCATGTTGCTGGTGCCATTCCAGTCGCCCTCCCGGCTCCTTCCCTGGCAGCAGGAACAGAAACAGATCCACTTAAGAACTCCCGGATTATTGTCTAGACAATGGGGGGAAGTTTAAGCCAAGGTTATTATATTGGCTCACTAAACCACCTGCATACACACCGGAACCGGTGATAGAAACATTTTCCAATCCTAGATTCATCAAAGAACCGGCATCGCCAATGTAGCCAAACAATCCGCAATAATCTTTCCCATTGACCGTCAAATTACGGATCACATGACCGTCACCATCAAAACGTCCTCTATAAACCTCGCCACTGAAACATCCACCCTCAAAAACGCCGGGAGCGATCGGCGCCTGGGTATATACCCCCTTTACCGAAAGATCCAGGTCGCAATCAAGACGGGTATGAACGTCTCTATTCCAATAAGAAATATCTTTGCAGAATTCATCAAAACCTCCCAGATCGGATATCACAAAGGGATCATCATGGGCACCACTTCCCCAGAAATATGGCACATGGATATGAATCCCATATGTGATCAAATCGCCTTTATCAGATTCCAGTAATAGATTACAAATATAATGGCCGATAGGTAAACCCGTTGTATCTATGCTTGCGGTAACAGTTGTCTTGTCATCCGGCCCATTAGAAGTCCCTGTAACAGGCGACAGGTCAGTGATCCAGTCAACATCTTCATCCCCTGATAAAGTCCAGTTTATCATTTCTTCTGCCCGGTGAAATACAGTAATCTCAATTTCAAATTGCTTATTTGGATGAGACCTTGCAAAGTACTCACCACCATGCCCTGCTGAAGACTGCCACGACAAATTTGGATACCCACCAAAAGACATAGACCAATCGGCCGAATTACCGTCGTTATCATCAAAACACCAACCATAATCAGAAAATGTTTTTTCGACTTGCATCTCTGCTGTTGATTTACCAAAAACATTGTAACCTTCATATTGTCCAATTCCAATTGCCATACCGGAAGTTTGCTTGTTCCATAAACAGTTAACAACATTATTACTATAAGTATTTGAACCGATTAGGCCGCCTACATATATTGAATCTTCACCACCGGTTACCCAGCCGGTAGAATAACAATTCGTAATCATATTGGAATTATATTTATTATAGCCACACAAACCACCGACAACATCATCACCGGATACCGATCCCATTGCATAGCAGTTGCTGATTGTTCCTTTGCAATAACCGCAAAAACCACCGATAGTAGATGTACCAGTAACGTTCCCGGTAGCATAAGAATTCTTGATTAGGCCATCACGAGAAGTCCCGCAAAAGCCGCCAAGTGAAGAATTGCCGGATACCGCCCCTGTGGCATAGCTGTTGCTGATTTCGCCTACATTAGATCCACAAAGCCCACCCAAAAAGTCATTACCAGATATTGTCCCTGTGGCATAACAATTAGAAATAGTGCCTTCAATATTTTTACCACACAAGCCGCCTAGCTTGTTCGTTTCATTGCCACCTTCTACTGCCCCTGTAGCATAACAATCAAAGATAGTACCTTGATCATTGGTTCCGCATAAACCGCCTAGATCATAAGAATTTGCTGCGTTAACCTTAATCGCACCCGTTGAATAGCTACTGCGGATCATACCCGATTCGTTGTATCCGCATAAGCCGCCAACTGAATTCCTTCCTGATATTGAAACAGCAGTATTGCATTGCGTTATAATACCGCTGGAAGTATTATACCCGCATAAGCCGCCAACACGTGAATTTCCGGTAATGGTCCCGGTCGCATAACAGTCATTGATCTTGCCGTTATTGTATCCACAAAGGGCTCCGCTAAAAGCTGAACCCTTTTCTGTGCATTGTATAGTAACATTTTCAACACCAAGTTGTTTGATTTCTGCATCATCGTTGATCATACCAAATAAGCCAATATAATCACTGTAATCGTTTAATTGAATCGATAAATTCCTGATCACATGGCCATCTCCATCAAAAACACCGGAATAAGGCGTAGCATTAAAACCGGATGCATTCTCACCATTAGGTGCAATAACCGCTTTGTCATAGATTCTGCCGCCCAGGTCAATATCACTCATTAACTTTATATAAACTCCACTGGCCCAGTATTTGTCACTGTTCGCACTATCAGCGATCTCGTCAAAATCGGATATATCTTCTACAAGATATGGATTTTCTGATATCCCAGTACCAGGTAATACTACGTTCAAAACAATTGGCAATATAAACATGTCATCATCGCTGGATGTTAACGTTATATCGCATATATACTCCCCTACCGCCAGGTTGTCGGTATTAATGTTGATTATAGCGGTAGTCTTGTCATTCGGGCGATTGAAACTCCCCGTAGATGGTGTAATTTCCGTTATCCAGGTACATTCGTCATGTCCTGTTATGGTCCAGCTCACTTCCATATCCTTTAAACTTAATATTTCAAACTCTAATTGCCCACTAGTGTGCTTAGTCAGTTCTAAGGAAAAATCACCGTCATAAGCAACAGAATATTGCCAGAAAAATTCAGGATAATTTTCAGACAACATATACCAGTCTGCTATATCACTACCTGAAGTTGGGTAAAACGCCCAACCGGCATCAGTAAATATACTTTCAGACTTCATTTGCACCGTGGTCAATCCCACACCACCTTCACTGGAACCCCAACCAGCACGCTCCATATCCCAAAAACTGTTACGAATTGTACTACCATCATTGCTCTTACCACACAGGCCGCCTAAGAAAAAACTTGTATTACTACTTACACATCCAGCCGAATAACTTGCGTCGATTATTCCTCCATCATTTAAAGCACACAAACCGCCGACTATAAAACCGCCATAGACCGGACCGGTCGCATAGCAGGTTAATATCGAACCGCTGTTTCCCCCGCACAATCCCCCAGACAGACTGCTTTCTCCTGTCGTTGAGCAATTTGAGTAGGAGTAAGTAAGCGTGCCTTGCTCATTTATTCCACATAGCCCGCCAAGGCCGGAATACCCATCGACTGAACCACTGGAATAACATTCGCGAATAGTGCCTTGATAATTATGCCCACACAATCCACCAAGGCGACTGGATTTATCCCCACCTTTTATCGAACCGGTAGCATAACAGCTACGAATCGTGCCTAGATAATTCCAACCACAAAGGCCGCCAAGACAGTCAGAATTATCCCCGCTGGTAATCGAGAAGTTTTCAATGCCAAGATTAATGACAATAGCGGATAATGTGCCAAATAAGCCCAGATAATCCTCATTCCCACCATTTGTATCAATCGTCATACCACTGATAATATAGCCGTCGCCATCAAAAACACCGGAAAATGGAATCCCATCGAACTCAGTATTTGAATTCGTAATATCCGGCGCGATCAACGCCTTAGTATACGAATACCCGCTCATATCAATATCCGCGGTAAGGATAAAATGCTTATCCCAGTCTTCCGAATGGTTGCCTACCTCATCCAGATCGGCGGCGGTTGCTATTTGATATGCCGTTGCCTCCGTCAGTCCGTCACCGCCGGAATATGTCCCCGCGGCCATGACCGATCCGCCCATCAACATTACAGTCATCAAAACGACAATATTTATTCTTCTGGTTATTTTCATTGCTCTCTCCAAAATATAATTTAAAAACACTTTTGACGCCCGCGTCTTAAAGACCGATATATCACTCCAAAATTGACTTTTGACAATGGACCTCAGTTTTCCCTAATACCAATTGGTTATTTTGCTAAACATATCAAAAATCCGTTAGCGGTTCGGTGGTTTTTCCCATGTCGCTGTTGGCCCCAAAACAGAGGCCGGACAACATTCCAAGTAACATTAAGCTAACGACACACTTCTTCATAAATCACTCCTTATCAAGTACTTAGAGAAATATTCAGGTCGCTTGTCTGCCAATCAGGGCGGTCTGAAGCAAGCTGATCATCAACAATTTTGGGAATACGGACCGGAAAAGTTTCTTGCTTCTACCGAGAATCCATTTTACTCCACTTTTTTATTGACGCCGATGTCATCAGTATTTGATACCATGATCCTGGCCTTTAATTAACGTTTTTCAGGTGTCAATATTGACTTTTGAGGCAACCTTTTTATCATTAAGACTATTTTAAGGCAAATTGCTTCGTAAAGCAAGCCTTTTTTGTCAAAAAAAAAACAAATGACTAGAAACAGATGAACTATACACTTTCGAAGGTTTTTTCCGATAGGCCGGCGCATAAGTCTTTCAAGACGGTAGCGTTATCGGTTTTTGGGGGCCATTTCCCCTTCCTCCTCACGGCGGGCTGACGCCCTTTGTGAGGAGGGAGGGGTTATGTTTGGGTTGGCTGCCACGAGTTTCGCTGCGATCACCTGTGGTTAGTATTGACGCCAACGTCATAAGTATTTTTGATTCCCATTTTTCGCATCTTAAAGGGCGATTTGAAATACTCAAATTGCCTTTTGACGTGGGAGTCATTATTATTTGACCCTCCGTGGTCAGGGATGGTCCTTCGGACGGTTTTCCGGGATTATGCCGAGCTCGGTGTTATTTTTTTTCTGTCAAATCTAAGAGATTCTGCTTCTTTCGGTAGGCGGTTCCTTGAAAACTGGCGATGAGATTTTCCTTTTCGTCGGTCACCTGGACATTGTAGGTGGAGAGCTTCTGAGATCGTGACACTTCCTCGGCATGGGCGTACAAAACGCCCTGCGTGGCGGCGTTGGTAAAGGCAATGGCGACATTGATGGCCACGGAGATTTGGCCATGCGAATTGCAAGCCGCGGCAAAAACAAAATCGGCCAGGGTAAAAATGGCACCGCCGTGAACGGTATCCACGCCATTAAGGTGGAAGGGTTGAATGGGCATACAGGCGCGGGCCTCCCCGAAACTGACGCTCAATAATTCAATGCCCAAATGCTGTGCTAATTGGTCATTATTTTGAAAAAATTCTTTTATCTGCTGCATGAAAACCTCCCAAAAGAGACGCCAGCGTCATAAGTATCTTGAAGCGTTAATTCTGACGCCAGCGTCAAAAGTATTTTTGATGCGTATTTCCCGCATCTTAAAGGCCGATTTTTTAGCCGAAAATTGACTTTTAACGTGAGCGTTAATTCCGGCTTTTAATCGCTGTTTTTACTCATCAATATTGACTTTTGACGCAACCATCAAAAGATACTGGCACCAGAGTTTGTGTAAATGAACATTCTACCCAATAAGCCGGTTTTTTTCAAAAAAATAACCTGGACGCCAGCGGCATTGGATTTATTGACACCCGGCTTCCGCATCTTAAAGGCTGATTAAGACTGCAAAATTTGACTTTTGAGGTGTAAGTCAACATTGATAATCCCATGCTGATTCATAGCGATTGACTTTTATTGATATTTTCTGTATCATTAATTTTAGTGTGACGATTATTTTTAATCAGAAAAATACACTAAATGCTTACAGATAAGAACGTTACGTTCCATGAAATCGAAATGTCCCCCGTGGGTATACGAAATGGCCTTAATCTACAATAAAAAGTACACCTGGATTATCGTACTGACCGCTTTGATTCTTTTTAGCGTGGAAGATACTGCTCAAGCCTATATTGGCCCTGGGGCTGGTTTTGCGGTGATGGGGTCTTTTCTGGCGGTTTTTGCGGCTATTTTTGCAGCGATCTTTGCATTATTTACCTGGCCGGTTCGCTATGTTATCCGGGCGATTCGTGGCCGACATGCGTTTTCGCACAGCCGTGTGAAAAAAGTCGTTATTATCGGACTGGACGGTATGGAGCCGAAACTGGCGGAAGCGTATATGGCGGCGGGCAAGCTGCCCCACCTGGCGAGTCTTCGCGAAAATGGCTGTTACAAACCGCTGGCGACCACGGTCCCGTCCATTTCACCGGTGGCCTGGTCAACGTTTCAAACAGGGGTGAATCCCGGCAAACACAACATCTTTGATTTTCTGACGCGCGATAAACAATCGTACATGCCTAAACTCAGTTCGGTTGATATCATTGGCACAAAACGCGTCTTGCCGCTGGGGAAGTATCGCATCCCGCTGGGTCGACCTGACATCCGCCTTCTGCGAAAAAGCAAACCGTTCTGGAAAATCCTGGGCGACCATGGGATCTTTAGTAATATTATCCGTGTGCCGATAACCTTTCCGCCGGAGAAATTTCACGGCGTTCAACTTTCGGCCATGTGCGTGCCGGACCTGCGCGGGACCCAGGGCACCTTTTCACACTACACCAGCAGCGATCCTCAGAAGAATGGCCCGACAGGGGGCGAGATATTCCAGGTTACCATTAACGACAATACGATCAAGTCCAAACTCGTCGGATGTGAAAACCCCCTTCTTAAAGACAATTCTCTGCTGGAATGCCCTTTTACTGTAACGATCAACAAGGACGGCCATTCGGCGAAGCTGAAACTTAACGGCGAGAACCACACATTAACCCAAGGGGAGTATACCGACTGGGTCACTGTTGTTTTCAAGGCGGCCCCGGGCGTCAAGGTGAACGGGATATGCAAATTTCTGCTGAAAAAGCTCAACCCGGATTTTGAGCTGTATGTCACGCCGATCAATATCGACCCGGCGAAGCCGGCGATGGCCATAAGTTACCCGTCGGTCTATTCCAAATATCTTGCCAAATCGCAAGGCCCCTATGCCACCCTGGGATTGGCCGAAGACAGCTGGGCCCTTAACGAAAAAGTGCTTGATGACGCGGCCTTCCTGCGGCAATGTACCGATACTGATGATGAACGGGAAACAATGTTCTTCGATTCACTGGAAAAAGTACCGCACGGCCTCTGTGTTTGTGTTTTTGACGGCACGGACCGCCTGCAGCATACGTTCTGGCGATATATTGATGAGGAGCACCCGGCCAATGAAAATGGGGCGCGGGACACTCATTTAAAAAACAACCCCATTGAGGATGTTTACCGCCGTATGGATGAGGTGGTGGGTAAGGCGATGGAAAAATGCCAGGACAAGAATACCTTGCTTATGGTCATGTCGGATCATGGGTTTACCAGTTTTCGTTATGGCGTGGACCTGAACTTCTGGCTGATGGAAAACGGCTACCTGGCACTTAACGAAGAAACAGACAAAGAAAATAAATACCTGGCGACAGTGGACTGGTCACGAACGCGGGCCTTTGCGATCGGTCTTACCGGGATCTATCTCAACCTCAAGGGCAGGGAAGGCAAGGGGATCGTTGAGAATAATGGCGAGGCTGAAAAGCTGCGTGATGAAATATCTGAGAAATTATGCACGTTGAAAGATCAGGCCAGAAATCAGGATGCCATTAAAAATGTGTATAATGCCCAGAAGGTTTACCGTGGGCCTTATAAGGATGAGGCCCCGGATTTGATCGTGGGTTACCATCACGGCTACCGGGCGTCCTGGGATACCGCGATTGGCCGGATCAGCGATGAAGTCTTCCTTAAAAACACAAAAGCCTGGAGCGGCGACCACTGTATTGACCCGACGCTGGTCCCTGGCGTGCTTTTTTGCAACCAGAAGTTTGACAATGACCATCCGAGGATCGTCGATATAGCCCCCACGGTACTGGAGATGTTTGGCGTCAAACCGCCCGCCTATATGGACGGCACATCCTTTATGGCCCCCCACCGGAATTGACGCCAGCGTCATTTTCGTCGTACCGGGATCGGATGCCCGTTTCCCGCATCTGAAAAGCTAAATTTTAATAGGAAGATCGATTTTTGACGCGGGAATCAGAATTAGTGAACAAAATGATATGGCAAATAAAAATAAAAAAACAAATCATCTGACCCGTCGCGTTTTTCTGCGACAGTCCGCACTTGCGGCCCTGGCTCTTCCAGTGGGGTTAGGGAGCGATAATCTTGCCTGGGGAAAAGCTTCCAAGGCAGTTCGCCATAAAAAAGTCATCGTGATCGGCTACGATGGTATGGACCCAAAACTGACAACAGAAATGATCCAGGC
>JAIPFO010000168.1 GCA_021736565.1 Phycisphaerae bacterium
GACATGCTGGTTGGTAACAATCAGCCCTGAAGCGTCAATAATGAACCCGCTGCCGGAATTTTGAACAATCTGTTGTCCGCCCCGGGTGGGTTTATCCGACTCAATGGCCACAACCGCCATTGCCGCGGTTTGGCCGTATTCCTTCTGCCAGCGAATCCAATTTTCACTTTGGAGTGGCGTGCCATCTTGCGGTACGTACAGACTCCGCTCAACGATGAGCAGGGCTGAAGCCCCCAGGGCCACCAGTGCCAGAATAATTGTAAAATAGTTCAATCGCATATAAGTATCTTATCGTTTGTGGCTCGATGCTGTCAATGGCTAACTGATTTTATGAGGCTTTCGGGTGTGGTTCCTGTTCACATGCAGCCGCCATTGTAAGTGTCGTCATAATCGGGTCACATCTTGATAAGCAAATGGCACGCCCAAGGTGGTTCAGGCATGCCATTTTGAATAGAAAAAGACGCGAACGTCTTTATTGACGTTCGCGTCTTAAGTCTTTCGAGAGTTCATTTTCCGCATTTTAAAGGCTGGTATATCGCTGCAAAAATGACTTTTGACGTAGGAGTTTTTTTGTAGGTGCAAGCTATTTTTTACTTTTTGGCCTTTGTTTTTTTCTTAGTGACCTTGACCTCCGTTTGATCTGGAGTTGCTTCTTTGACGACCGGTTGAGAATTCGTCTGGACGGGGAGTGTCTCACCGATCCCGTAGGCAATAAGGACCTTCTCACGTATTTCTTGCATCAGTTCGCCATTTTCCTGAAGGAAGAGTTTGGTTTTTTCCTTCCCCTGACCGATGGTCATATCGCCATAGCGGTAAAATGCCCCGCTTTTTCCCACAATTTCTTTATCCACAGCTAGATCCAGCAGATCCCCTTCAGTGCTGATTCCGCTGTTGAACATGATATCAAATTCTGCCTGACGGAATGGCGGGGCGATCTTATTCTTAACCACGCGTACACGCACATGGTTACCGACGGCGGTATCACCATCTTTAATTGTATTGACCCGACGGACATCCATTCGAATAGAACTGTAAAATTTCAATGCCCGACCCCCTGGTGTCGTTTCAGGGTTGCCGAACATCACACCAATTTTCTCACGAATCTGGTTGATAAATATCAGGCAGGTACGGCTCTTGCCAATAACCCCGGTGAGTTTCCTCATCGCCTGGCTCATCAGTCGGGCCTGGAGTCCGACATGTGTATCACCAATTTCACCGCGCAACTCTGCTTCTGGGATCAATGCGGCCACTGAATCAATCACGATAATATCCACCGCGTCACTGCGAACCAGCATTTCAGCGATATTTAGCGCCTGTTCTCCGCTATCCGGTTGCGAGAACAGCAGGGAATCTACATCGACCCCCAGTCGTTTGGCCCAGGTGGGGTCCAGGGCATGTTCGGCATCAATAAAAGCTGCCACGCCGCCGGCTTTCTGCGCTTCGGCAATTGTATGAAGTGATAAAGTAGTCTTACCTCCAGATTCCGGCCCAAATAACTCAACAATTCTGCCTCGCGGAACCCCATGGCCCCCCAGGGCAATGTCGAGTGACAAGGCACCGGTCCCGATCCCATCGACATTCGTGACACTCGACTCGTCCAGTCGCATGATCGTTCCGGAACCAAATTGCTTTTCGATCTGAGACAGTGCCGTTTCAAGCGCATTTCCACCTGGTTCTACTTTTTTGGTACTTTTGGCCTTCGCCATAATTGACTCCTTCATTTATTTCGAACAATTTAATACTGATGATTGCGTCAAAAGTCAATATTGACGCATAAAAATGCTGATTCAACACCAGGATCATGGTATGAAAATACTTAGGACGCTGGCGTCATTATTGATTTCTGTTGGAAAAATCAGCTCAAAATACAAAACAGGCTTCCCACATTTCATTTCGTCGGCAAGTTGTTAGGTGTCTGTTAGGTAATACGTTCGCATTTTACATCGGATGTTAGTGGTCGTCAACATTAACTTTTAAAAAAATAATATATTTTGACGCCCGGGTTCTAAGTCCTTTTGAAACCCGTTTTCCGTATTATAAAGGGTGATTTTGGCGAGGCCAATCGACGTTGAGCCCGGGCGTCCTATCTGGTAAATGCAGGTTAGGGCTATCCGAAATGGCGGCGAACAAATATTCTGCTATTCTGCCTGACGAACTGGGCGGCCCATAAGTTCTGTGATTTTAAAAATGTTTATTGACAATGCCATGTGCAAGTCATAAGCTATTCTTGTTAGCAGTTGGACAAACGATTAATGATTAACTTTGACGTCAGGATAGGCCAATGAAACCTCGATCTGGATTTAATTTGATTGAATTGCTGGTGGTTATATCGATCATTGCATTGTTAGTTGCCATCTTGATGCCCTCGTTGGGGAAGGCCCGGTCCGCGGCGCGAGGGGCGGTTTGTTTGTCGCATTTACGTTCCACAGGGGTGAGTATGGCGGGTTACCATGCCGCGTATAATGACTGGCTGGCCGGGCCGAATACAAGTGGGTCGGTATTGAGTCTCAAGGCCAATTGGGACAGGCCCGAATCAATTCCCTATCGAAATACGGCCCCGGTCCAGAATGTGGATTGGATCTCACCGTTGCTTGGCGATGCCCTGAGTCTCTCGGCGGACCGCAAGGCGCGTATCAAAGAGATCTTTAATACTGAAATGAGATGTCCGTCGAATCGGACGCGATTTAATTCGGAGTTTCCAGCGGGTTACGGTTTATTTTCCGATGCGGAGATCCATGAATTATTAACGGCCAGTTATGCCGCGACCATGGGCTTTCATACGCGTAGCTATCAAATATTTAAGGATAATGACGATGTGATCCATAACGCGGTTCATGATATTGTCCGTTTGCCGGCCGGTTACAGTCCTAAATTATCCCTGGTCGGCAGTCCATCGGGCAAGGTGGCGGTTTTGGATGGTACGCGTTATGTAGAGGAGGATAATGGCCGGCTTGTCTTTACATTCAACTCGTTTATCCGGCAGCTTAAAGGGGGGAATTATATGGTGTACGGGCCGACGATCTGTCAGGACGGTGACCCTTATCGCTGGACAGACGCCACGAATCCGATATTTGATTCACAGGGGATCACGGAGAATTATTCCTATCGTCATGGTGGAAAGATCAACGCCCTCTATTTCGACGGTCATTGCCAAAGTCTTTCTCCCAGGCAATCCCTTTCAAGCCGATTATACTGGCCCAAGGGGTCGGTGGTCCAGGACGCTGGTCGTACGTATGACCCGAGCGATCATACCGGGCAACGGTTTTAGCGAGTCCATTGGTACTTTTTAACATCGGACAGATTCAGGGGGGATATGGCAGGGCGGTTCGAATCCATGGCGTCTTGTTTTGCTCTTTTGGGTTTCTATTCGAAAGTCGTGTATGTTGCGGGAAGATAAAGAAATATACTTGTGATCCGGGCGTCGCTTCTTATCCCAAAGCGACATCCAGGATCATCATGATCGTAAAGCCTGCCAGGACGCCGAGCGTTGCAAAGTCTGAATCACTATGCCGTTGCGACTCCGGGATGAGTTCTTCAACGACAACGAATATCATCGCCCCTGCGGCAAATGCCAGGGCATAAGGCAAAATCGGTTCCATCGCGATCACAAGCCAGGCGCCCAGGACACCTGCTATCGGTTCGACGATGCCAGAGGACTGGCCACTCAGGAAGGCTTTAAGCCGTCCCATGCCTTCCCTCCTGAGCGGCATCGAGACCGCCATGCCTTCGGGGAAATTCTGTATTCCGATACCGATCGCCAGGGCAATCGCCCCCAATGTCATTTGTTGTGCCGCGGCGGCATCGGCCGCATGCGCGACGACGCCAAAGGCAACCCCGACGGCCAATCCTTCGGGGATGTTGTGCATCGTGATGGCCAGCACCAGAAGAACACTTCGTTGCCAGGAGGTTTTGATCCCTTCGGCATGGCGCGTGTCCAGGCCCGGATTTATGTGTGGAAGTATCTTGTCGACCACATACAGGAAACCGCCGCCGGCGAGAAAGCCAATGGCCGCGGCTTTCCAGTCGCCATCGGACAGTTCAATGGCAGGAGCCAAGAGGGACCAGAAGCTTGCGGCGATCATCACCCCGGCGGCCAGGCCCAGCATACTATCCATAAAGTGCTGATTGACTTTTTTGACAAAGAAGACCAGTGAGGCCCCGGCGGCCGTGACGAACCAGGTGAACAGGGTGGCAATTAAGGCCTGTATGACGGGAGGGTATTGCCGGAAAAATTGAAATAAATAATCTTCCATAATGTATATTCCATGTCCATTTTAGCAATTCAGTGTTCCAGGAAGGTTAGGCGCGTTTTACCTCTCGGCAAATGCGGTATGACTGTTCGAAGACGATGCGTGCGCATTGATGAGACGCGCGGCGTATCTCGTCAGATGACCCGACTTGACGCCGGGATCCTGTGTGTTTTTGCCTTCTAAGGAGGAGGGGGGAGTCCGCGGAAATGTTTTTTTGACGCGGGCGTCTTACTTATGATATTTCCAGCGGACCGATGTCAGGGCCCCCCAAGGCTTTACACGGCCTCAAATTCGTCTTTGCCCACACCACATTCCGGACAGCACCAGTCTTCGGGGATGTCATCAAAGGCCGTGCCGGGATCGACTCCATTATCCGGGTCGCCCACTTCCGGGTCATAAATATAACCGCAAACGATGCATCTGTATTTTTCCATTATGAAAGTCCTTTCATCGCATTGACGCGAGAATCGCTCTTATCGATTATCGCAGAGCCTTAAGCTTTTCATTCAATAACGTTATGTGGCTCATTTCCTGTTTGATAATTTCCCTGACTTTATCTTTGCCCGATTTAACCGAGACAAGGTCTTCCAGGCCAAGATAGAAAACGATGGAATCTTTTTCCAGGCCCATCGCGATTTTTAGAATCTCTTGGACTGTCTGGTCCCCGGTGAGCCGTTCGGAGGGGTCTGCCTGAAGGTCAAACACTTCACCGTCCGCCATTGCTTGCAGGTACATTTGCGCTTCGTTATTCGGGTCGTAAATATCGGATTCTTTTTCACGATCGGCAAATTCCGCCCGCAAAGCGGCAAACGTTTTCTCATGGTCCACTTCCATGGCGGCCAGTTCCTGGAATTCCTTTTTCATGGCCTTATCTGAACTGCCTTTTGCGGCCTTGAGATAGAACTTCACGCCATTTCGTTCAATTTGTTCGGCCATTACAAAAATTTCATCTGCATTAAAAGTGATGGACATTAGGCACTTCCTTTCGCTGTTGGCGGGGTAAAGGTTCGCAGGGACAACTCCTTATCGAGCATAAACATGGCTTCGGGGCTGTCCTTAATCAGTCTGAGCTGTCCCAATACGGTATTGACGCTGTCTTCTTCTTCCACCTGTTCGCTCACAAACCACTGCAGGAAGATCTCCGAGGCGTTGTCTCTTTCATCCCGGGCCAGGTAGACCAGGTCATTGATCAGGGCGGTCACTTTTTGTTCATGTGCCAGGGTCTCTTCGAAGGCTTCAAGAGGTGACTTCCAATTGGTCGGGGGCGCGTCGATCGCCTTCAAGGCCGCTCTGCCGTCTCGCTCAATAATATAATCAAAGAATTTATGGGCATGAAATTCTTCTTCTTGTACCTGGATTCGCATCCAGTTGGCAAACCCGGGTAGATCAATGGATTGAAAATAGGCCGCCATGGATAAATACATGTACGACGAATAATATTCAGCGTTAATTTGCCCATTGAGGGCTTTTTCCATTTTTTTCCCTATCATGATAATTATCCTTTCCATAAACCATGGAGGTTACAGTATGCCCGTACGGTGACGGATTCTGCTTCAATATAAAAATTTACTTCTGGGGCATCGCCGGGGTTCAGGAATTGGCGACAGGCCTTTCCATCGGCAATGAGTTCTATCCATTCGATAAAGTGTGCCGCTTCCATTGGATGGGCCACACTGCCGACCTTGACGGTATATCCGCCATTGATCTTTTCAATGACCGGGACGTGCTTTTCCTGTGCCGCATCGACGGAGTTTTCCTTTTGACAGGCCATGGGCTTGCCGCAGCACACCAGCTCACCGGCACCGCCATGTACCACCTGAACGATATTTCCGCATGTCAGACATTTGTAGATTTCAAGTTTACTTGTCATTGGTCTATCCTTTCATGATTAAGAAGTATGACGCCATGGTCCTAAGTATTTTTGGGGGTCGTTTTTGGCATCTCACGCCTCGATTTTCTGACGAAAATCGACGGTTGCCGCGGGAGTCGCTTTTAACGAACGATTCCAATATTTTCATGTTTGGCCAGTATCGTATCGGCCAGTTTATCCAACCGGGCGAAGTCGTCGGTTTTTGGGGCTCCTTTTGTCAGGACGGGGTCGATTATTTCCGCGTTAAGATTGGGTAATAATCCCGTCAGTTGTTCAACCATTTTTCCGCCCCAGCTGTAGGAGCCGATGATGGAGACGAATCGGGTTTTGGGCTTGAGTGCATTGGCTAGAAAAGCGGCATAGGCTGCTTTGGGATGGGCCCCGGAGAGCACGGTCGGTGAGCCGATAACGACTGTTGCTGCGTCGACCAATGCGATGGCCAGCTTGCCAATATCGACCGTGGATAACTCAAATTGGTGGACGGTTATTCCTCTTTCGATCAAGGCCTCTACAAAATGTGACACCATTGCTGCGGTGCTTCCATGCATTGAGACATAGGGGACCACGACTTCATTTTTGACCGTATCGGCCCCCCAGCCTTTATAGGCCTTGAGGATGAATTCCGGTTTTTTATGGACGGGGCCGTGGCTTGGGGCGATCATTTCCAGGTCGAGGGCGTCAAGTTTTTTCAGGTTCTTACTGATTTGCCGCCTGAATGGCATCATGATCTCCGCATAATATCGTTTGGCGGGTTCGTAGACTGTGGCGGTATCTTCAACAAATAAATGACTGGTTGCCAGGTGGGCGCCAAAAAAGTCACAGGAGAAGAGTATTTTTTCTTCGAGAAGATAGGTGCCCATTGTTTCGGGCCAATGCACCCACGGGAGATAAATAAATCGCAACGTTCTATCCCCCAGGGACAGCTCCTGGTTGTCCTGGATCGTCATGAATTTATCGTCATCAATGTCTAACAGGTCGATCAGCATCTCCTTGCACCTGGGATTGGTGACGACCTGTGCGGCCGGGTATCGCATCAGCAGGTCGGGGATGCTTCCGGAATGATCCTGTTCACTATGTTGGGGAATGATATAGTCAATTTTGTCAACCCGCAATTTTTTCAGGTTGCCAAGAAGAAGTTGTGTTTTGTCAGGGTCGACAGTGTCGATCAGTGCGGTCTTTTCACTGCCCCTTATCAGGTACGCATTGTAACTGGTCCCATCGGGCAGGGGGATAAGTCTGTCAAACAGCCTGGCATCCCAGTCGATGGCACCGAGTGAATGTACTGTCGGAGAAATTTGCTCCATGGATAGTTCCTGTTTTATTTTTGACGCCGGGGTCCTGGGCTGCTCGCCACCTGTTTTTGGCGTTTTAAGGATGAACGGGTTCATGCTCACACGGACGCTTGTTGCGGTTACCGTCTATTTGACGCGGGAGTCATAGTTCTATTTATATGTGAATATATAGGTAGAACTATAAAAAAGTCAAATCCGTTATTCAAAATTGACTCTTGACGCGAATTGATTAGTAGTTCGCGGCTTCCAGTTCGTAGTGGGCTTGGGGGTGATTACATGCCGGGCATGTGCCGGGTGCTCCAGTTGCCTGGTGTACATAACCGCAATTTCGGCAGACCCAGCGAACGGGCTGGTCTTTCTTGAATACCGTGTTCTCAGCGATGTTTTTCGCTAAGGCCAGGTATCGATCCCGGTGCCGGGCCTCTGCGACCGCGATGCTTCTGAAAACCACCGCAATTTCTTTGAATCCTTCCTGGTCGGCAATTTGCGCAAATTCAGGGTACATTTCTGTCGTCTCGTGGCCTTCACCCGCGGCGGACGCGATTAAATCTT
>JAIPFO010000169.1 GCA_021736565.1 Phycisphaerae bacterium
AGAACAATACAGCAAATTCGTCGCCGCCGATTCGGGCGACAACATCATGCTCACGACAGCATCGTTTTATTAGGATGGTTGCCTGCCGGAGAATGTCATCGCCGGCAGCGTGGCCGTAGGTGTCGTTGTAATGTTTAAAATTGTCGATATCGAATAACAACAGCGTTACTTCGGTATGTTCATGTTCACTCTTTTTGATAACCTGCCGCATGAAATATTCCAGATAACGACGATTGTAGGCACTGGTTAATTCGTCGACGGTGGCCAGGTGCCGAAGGTGCTCGTCCCGCTGAGCCAGATAAAGCAGCGTCCCGATCATAGAGCCGGTTTGATAAATGGACGTCCTGTTTTTTTTGAGAATTTCCAGGGTAGAGGCATCGCTTTGATCACGTAACCTCGGGCCCAGAATCATGTGTCCCATCGGCCCATCGGGCCCGGTAAGACCAATAGCATGATGGCCTTTGTACTGATAATAACCATTATCCTGAGCATTATTATCATGCGACAGGCAGACGGGACATATCTTAACCCACGCCACCTGGAACAGTTCCGAAAGCAATTCTTCTGCGTGAAGGGCGATGATCGAACGACCATGGGGAATGAGTTGGGCAAGTTGGTGTATGCTATGCAACAGTTGTGAACGAACACTGTGGTGCAAGGTATCGGGATCCTGAGAATCAAGCGATAGCGTTTGTGAACGGTATGGGTCAGGGGTCTCTTCAGTCGGGGAGGGGGGCTGTACAGGACTATTTTCTGGAAGAATACCCAGGAGTTGCTTGACCTGGCTGTGCGGAACAGGCCAGGTAAGGAAGTCTTGTGCGTCTTTGCATTGGAGAGCCGGCTGAGAAAATATCTCCGCATACGCCTGACCGTAAAGAAACAGGGGAACCTCGGGAGCAACTTGTTTTATCGCCGCGGCAGCCTGGTGGGTTTTCTGGTCGGTTTGTTCAGCATTCAAAAAGGTCAGATGATAGGGCTTACGGTAGAGTTGAATGATGCCATGGAGCGCATGAGGCTCTGAATGAATATAATAATCGTCATGGCCTTTGAGGACGGATTTAAGAATTCCAGCCATGCGCCCGTCATCGCCCAAAAGCAAAATGCCGCGTTGAGCCGAAGCGGTTGAAGATGAATTGTTCTTAAGCGTACTCATACAATTATTATGCCACTAAAATTAATCCCGTCCCAGCAGGGTATCCATTTCTTCCTTTGTTAAATTGACGCCAGCGTCATAAGTTTTTGGGGGGCCTGTTTCAGACATCTTCTTCGAGGCAGATTGAGAATGCGAAAAACTGCTTTTGACGTACGTATCTAAATTAGCCCCACCCTGACCCGGGGCTTCCATCTCTTCGGCCGTGGTATTGCCTGACAATGCCGCTCCGGTAAGCGGCACATTGCCCGTGGCAGGCGTTTGTGTTCCTTCAACCAGCAAATCATCCAGCGAACAATACTTTGACGCGTTAGAAGTTTCCAGTGATTCGTTTTGCACCACGCCAACCAGGGAGTCATTCGACAATAATCGGGTAAATTCCTGTAGCGATAAAACAATGTCCGCCCCAAGCAACCGGGCCTGATTTGACTTGTGCTGGCTCGCAATAGAAGACACCGCAATGGTCTTAATCGGGCCGAACCGTCCAAGGCAGCTAAATATTTGTAAGTCGTTTCGGATAAGACTGTCCAGAAGCACACAAACCGTTTGCCCCTGGCTCGTGGATAACGCCTGAACCGCCGTAGCAACGGCATCATAAACATCTGGACACCATATAACCTGATCAGCAAAAGCCAGTTGGCGCGTGAATCGTTGGCGTTGATGGCCAAAGGCGACCATAATGTACATATTTGAGTTTTTCGCAACAGATACCTGCATCACGTCTTCTCCTTACCACGGGTTAAACTAGCTTACCATGAAATAGCCAATGTGTCAAAGAAATATATTGCATTTGGGCAACAATACCCTGCCTATACTTCCTATATTACCTATATTAATCTTTTTTCACTGATTTCGATGAACCTCCGCGGCCAGAGCCATCGTCGTAAGATTATCCGCATTTCGAATCTGACCCAAAAATACAAATTCCTATACAATTAAGGCTTTATTCTTGCATGGACTCGTTACAATCTTTATAGTTTGTGATAATATTTGGCTTTGTGCATTGATCACTTGGGAAGATTCCAGGGAGAACGCATTGTAAGTCTTTTTTTGCAATATTTATCGTTAAAACGACGACGGCATCAAAAGTCAATATTGACGCATAAAACGTCGATTAAAAGCCAGAATCAATCCAAAAAAGGCGAACTGGCGTCAATACTAACTACTAATGATAGGATAAAAAATGGTAGAACAACCGAGACGACTCGTGGCGGAATTAACATCAGCCGAACAGATTGAACAGATTTTTATGGTTTCTCAACCGCAATTGCGAACGACCAATCGTGGCGATTTTTATATTGCAGCCTTTTTGAGTGATCGGACTGGCCGGATCAATGGCCGAATGTGGCAGGCGACCGAGATGGTATATCACAGTTTGCCCGCCGAAGGGTTTGTCTGGGTGCGAGGCAGAACAGAAAATTATCAAAATTCACTACAAATTGTGATTGAATCGATCAAACCGGTGGGAACCGAGGAGATCGATCTGTATGACTTCATGCCGTCTACCAGTAAAGATGTTTCATTAATGTGGAACCGGTTACTGGAACTGCTCGGCGAGATCAAAAACCCTGACCTGGCGAAACTGGTACGAACGTTCTTAAGTGATTCCGAGCTCATGAAACGATTTCGTTCGGCTCCCGCCGCGATCATGCTGCACCACGCCTATATTGGCGGATTGCTGGAGCATACCGTAAGCCTGATGGAGCTGGCCGCCCGGATATTGCCCCATTATCCACAGGTGGATGCGGACCTTGTCCGTACGGGTTTATTTCTACATGACATCGGCAAGACGACAGAGTTGGATTTTGATATCAGCTTTAAATACAGTGACCAGGGCCGTATGCTGGGCCACCTGGTGAAGGGGGCCATGCTGGTGGAAGAGAAGATTCGCCAGTTAAACAGCGAAGGCGGCGAGCCGTTCCCCCGAAAACTAGCGGACTGCCTGGAGCATATCATTGTGGCTCACCACGGAACCCGTGAGTTCGGCAGCCCGGTATTGCCGGCCACTCCGGAAGCATTCATGGTGCATTATATGGACAATCTGGATTCGAAAATCGCCTTGACATTGGCTGAGATCGAAAAAGATACGACCAATACAGATTGGACCAATTATGTCAAAGCGATTGAAGCGCCGGTTTATAAACCGCATAATTTCTCCTTAAAATCTGAATAGCACAGACCAGAATGAACAATCAACAAATCAGTGCCATCTTCAGCGAGATGGCCGACATCATGGAAATACTCGGGCAAGATGCCTTTCGGATCAACACGTACCGTAAGGTGGCCCGGGTTGTCAAGGAATGCGATCAGGACGTGGCAACCCTCGCAGCGGATAAAGGGGTCGAATCCTTAGCCGGGGTCGGAAAGTCATCGGCCGCGAAGATTCATGAGTTTGTCCATGGCGGCACGATAGGGGCCCACCAGGAACTTTCCAAACAGATCCCCCCGGGGTTGCTGGAACTGTTAAAAATCCCGGGCTTGGGCCCCAAGGGGGTCAGGGCCGTCTGGCAAGGGTTAAAGGTTTGTAACCTGGCAGATCTAAAACGTGTCATTAAAGATCACAGCCTCGAAACACTCCCTAAATTTGGTGCCAAAAAAGCTCAAACCTTAGAAAAGGGTATCTCGTTTTTGGAATCAGGGCAGGGGCGAACCTTACTCGTCGCCGGCCTGGCGATTGCGGATGTGATCGCGGGGCAACTATTGGGAAAAAAGATCGTTGAACGTATCGAACTGGCAGGTTCCGCCAGGCGATGCCAGGAAACAATCGGAAGCATCACGCTGCTGGCCGAGGGAGAAGATGACAAGGGGATCATCGAGGCGTTTATCCATTTGCCCGGCGTGCTGGAGGTAACAAATTGCGGACCCGGTAATGCGTCGGTACGCTATGGCGATGCCAACATTTGCAAGGATGTCATTCAAGCTGTATTATACGTAGTGCCATCCCGATCCATGGGTGCGGCACAGTTCTATTATACCGGCAGCACGTCGCATACCACCAGGCTGCATGAAATTGCGGCCAGGAAAAATATGACCCTCAACGAAAAGGGACTATTCAACGGGGACAACCTCCTGGCCGGCAATACCGAACAGGGGATTTATAAGAAGTTGGGACTGGAATATGTACCACCAACATTGCGTGAGGACCAAGGCGAGATCGAACGGGCCCAGAAGAAAAAACTGCCCCGCTTGATACAACTAGCTGACATCCAGGGTGACATGCACATGCACACCACCGAATCGGACGGACGGGCGACTTTGGAAGAGATGATGGCCGCGGCCAAACATCTGGGCTATCGCTACATTGCCGTAACCAACCATTCACATAGTTCGGTGATTGCCAATGGCCTGGACCTCAAACGATTGAGCAACCAAATCGAGCAGGTCAAACGGGCAAATGAAAAGGACAAGGACATTGAGGTGTTGGCCTCCTCAGAAGTCGATATCCTGATGGATGGAACACTCGATTATCCAGACGAAATATTAGCCGAATTGGATTTTGTCATGGCCTCGGTCCATTCGGGCATGACCGGTTCACAGGAAAAACTGACCACCCGATTACTCCGAGCAATGGAAAATCCGTATGTGAACTGCATCGGGCACCCCACCGGTCGATTGATCACGGTTCGTGAACCCATGCAACTGGATATGCCGGCCATTATCCGACAGGCCGCCGTAACCCGGACGGCCCTGGAAGTGAGCGCCCAACCACAGCGATTGGACCTTAAGGATAGTCATGTGCGCATGGCCATCGAGGCGGGTGTAAAACTCATGATCGATACCGATGCGCACGACATACTGGGGTTGCGGTTGATGCGATATGGAGTGGCGACCGCTCAACGGGGCTGGGCGACAAAGAAGGATGTTTTAAATTCCCAACCCGTCAAGATGATCCATAAATGGGTCCAGGACAAGCGACCTTAAAATAGAACCCAAAAGAAATGGCAGGAATTATCCGACCTTCAGCGCTTCTTCATGGCGACTGTTGTCGAGATTGGCCTTGAGCATATTATTTCTCAGTTGCCCAAGTAACCATTCGATCCGTTGTTCGTCCCGGTTGAGCTTCTTTTCCGATTCCAGTTGCAAGGTCGCAATACGCAATTGGTCATCACCCAGGGCAAACCGTTTGGTCCAACGGTTGCTGAACAATTCTGCAAGAAGTTCTCCTGAACGACACCAGCGATATGTTTCGTAGTTGGGTTGCCCATCGTCACTTATCCCTTCAAGCGTAAGGACTACCCGGTCCAGATGCATTTGCTCAAAAAGCGGTTTCATCCGGTCCCAAAGGGTTTCCAACTCAGCGATATCCTGGCCAACAGCTTGCCCGCTAGATTCGGCGGCCTCAGAGGATGATCCCTGCAAACGCACCAGTAACTGCCGGACATCCAGGCACCCCAGTCGAATCCCAATATAGAGCTCCAGAACAACCAGCGTAAGGGCGGACAGGCCGGAGACCACCGTATTACTAAAGCAGAACACAACGCCATAGGCCCCGGTAACCAGTACCGCCGCCCATAAAATACAATCGGCCTGGGCAACACTGAACCCTCTTTCCAAAAGACAATGATGGATGTGTTTATGGTCGCCCCGAGCGGGTGAATCCGATGAGCTGTAACGTCTAAAAATAGACAGCAGCGTGTCCAGAATCGGCACACTTAAGATCAACCCGGCACAGGGCAGTGCCAATGCGCCGTTGATTGTAGCAATTTTAATGGCCAGCACCCCCAGGATTAAACCGATCAATTGCGAACCGCTGTCACCCAGAAAAATAGAGGCCGGCCTGAAATTGAACAGGAGAATAGCCAACAGACCGCCGGCCAGTGCCGTAGCGACAATGGCTTCAAACCAGACCCCGTTCAGGCAGGCCAGTACCGCCAAAACCAACGCAATGATCATACCGATCCCGGAAGCCAGGCCGTCCATTCCATCGATAAAATTAAATGCATTACAACTGCCAACCAGCCAGAAAAGGGTAAATGGGATCGCCATGATGCCCAGGTGAATGTCAAATGAATTAAAAAAATCACACGCGTGAACAACCAGCCCTGAACTCGTCAGGATCAACGCCGCAATGACCTGAAAGACCATTTTCCTTCGAGGACTGACCTGCCAGATGTCATCCGTAATGCCTAAAATCAGAATGATGGCAGACGCAACCAAAAAACTGACCTTGAAAAGATCATGCTTGAAACCGGAGCGAATATCAACAGCGATACCATGATGAAGAATCCACAAGACAAATATAATTGCAATCATGATGGATCCGAAAAGAGGTATCCCGCCTAAAGTGGCCGTGGCACGTTTGTGACATTTCAAGTGGCCATCGGGTTTATCGACAATATTGAAAATCCAGCAGACCTTTCGTGTCACCAATGTCAACAGGACCCCTGTGAATAATGCGACCAGAAAAGTACCGCCCCCGGCGATAACCATGAGATCCCGAAATGGTAATGTAACGAAATATTCTTCTAGTGCATCTATCATTTGTCATATACCCTGTATGATATTCTATTTCGAGGCCGCCGAGCTCATCTCGGGACAGACCGGTTGTGTCGATTGGTTAATTTATGGGAAGACCCTGCGCTGTTTTGGAATTAGCGATTAACTAAAGGCCATTTGACGTGACGTGGTTTGAGAAATAGTATGTGCATTCTCCACACATCCCAGGTTGATCGCACCCCGATGTTCAATTTGTTCTATGGTCACCAACCGACCACTGGCATCATCATCGGTACTGACAAAAAGAGCTTTCCCAACAATTTGCAATAACTGGTCCGTCGTATTACATCCAATCACGCCGGCATCATAAATAACCCAGTCAAAATGTTGTGACAAGTCACTATTTAAAGCCGCCAGCCTGGTGGTTTTGTTCTCAGAGGATTCTCGTGGATCAACATCAATTTGTACGACGTAAAGATTATCTACGTCTGTTTTCTGTATGGACTTATTGAGTAGCCCCGAACGGTCGTTATAGTCCGCCAATCTCAGCTTGGCCTTATCAATTTTGAAAATACGCTGAAGGGAACTGTTTTGCGGGTCACTATCGACAAGAACAACGTTCCGACCGGCCTGTGCAAGCAACAAGGCCAGGTTGCTGGCACATGTGGTTTTCCCACTATTCCGACTGGTGCCGGTTAAGACCACTGATTGTCTGGCCTGGCCAAAGCGGGCCAGCAGTTGGGTGCTGATTTGTCGAAAAGAGGCCGCCGGGGCACTTTGCTGATCAATATGGACGATGCGAGACCGCCAGGAAAAAGCCCTGCTGTTCTTTTCAGACTCCTGGAATGGAATATTACCGATGCGCCCTAATGCAGACTTGACTTCTTCCACATCCCCTACAGCCATCGGCGACGATGGTGCAGCGTAACGGCCAACCGGTTGGCCATTGGGCCAGAACATCATCGGATTCGTCATCCAGGCCGCCGCGGCGTGTGCGTCCATTGGCATGCCCTGTGTGTTCTCATTCACCGAAAAACGATCCATGCTTAAAATGAACGCGATACTGAATAAAATGCCGATCAGTAAGATGGAGGCTGAACGATGGGCGCTGCTCAACCCTTTGGGATGAGTAGGAACCCGGGCCGAATCGACAATAACAACGGGAGCCTCGGCCATTTCTTGTTCCAATGTAAATTGTTGCAATTGAGCGATATGGTCCGCCTTAAGCTTAGATGCCAGCTGCAAATTACTCTTGATATGCTCATATTGATGCGAACGCTGGGTCAGTTCAATCCCTTCTTGCTTGGCTATCTTAAGAAGCGACCCCAGTGTTTCTTTCTGCCGCACTTGTTCATTATAGCCATGAAGTATATT
>JAIPFO010000170.1 GCA_021736565.1 Phycisphaerae bacterium
ACTGCCGGGCAGGGCGCGATCTTTCCAGGGAAACTGTATGCCGGGCGGGAGGTTGTGGCGGTTCGGATTTACTGGGATATCGTTGTCGCCGAGGGGTATGACGCTGCGGAGATCATAGCCAACATGCATCTGCCGATCCTGTCTGATCCTGAGCATTTAGTAAAAATTCCCCTTGACGGGACTGTTCTGGGATGGTCCGGTTCCGGGACTTTTAGTTATCATGAGGTGACTGACAAATATAACTTTAAGTTTGGCCCGGAGTGGACCGGGTATGACTGGTGGTTTACCGGCCCGTGGGACCCTTCGGACCCTCTCGTTGAGATGTGGCCGCTGGATGCGGTGGAAGTATTACCGAGCAGCCATATTGAAATTGACTACCTCATTCCGTGCCGCTATACTTTGCCCGGTGACGTTGACAAGGATTGTAAGGTTGACCTTGTGGACTTTGCGCTGTTGGCTGCGAGTTGGCTGGCGGATTGTGTTATTAATCCTGGCGACCCGGCGTGTATTCCAAGAGAATAACTCTACACTATACCAAACTATTTTACTCCCTTACAAAAACGGAGACCTAAGATGAAAAGAAGAATAATGTCTATTGCATTGGCTGTTTGCCTGGCGACTGCCGCGGCCATTTACGCCGGTGACGGCTTTGCGATGAAGTGCCAACCCCAGCCAAAGGAAACCCCCACGGCCGGGGCGTCCAAAACGCTCTGTGTGAAATGCCAGGCCGCAGAAAAAGCCACCAAGACAAAGAAAGCCTCACAACCCTGCGGGTATGAATCGAATGTGACATTCGGAGGGGGGATGTTCTTTGAGCAGTTGACCGGGTATTGCCGGCCCTGTAAAAAGTTCGTTTATGTCAGTTGGACCCGTGAGAATATTCCTACTGATCTGAAAAAGCAGATGAAGATCAAGGACCGCCCCAAACCCAAACCGTTGGGCGAGGTCTGGGACTCCAAGACCGGCGAAGTTATAGCCATCCACGCCTGCCCCACCTGTAAGGGCCCGTTCATGGAAATTAAAAAAGTCGACGACTTAAAGTTCTGCCCGGCCTGCAATCATTCCCATTTCGCCATCGATAAGAGCAAGCCGATGATCGCTATAGACTGACGCCGGCATTAATGTTGACTTTTGATGCAACCGTCAACAACCGCCCGAATATTCTCTTTTTGGAGAAGATCGACCTTTGCGCAATCGATTCGTATCACCTTGCAATCATTAAATCCGGCAAAAAAATCCTCATACGAGCCCGCCAGCTGTTTCAGCCAGGCCGGTCGGATTTTCGCTTCATAGTGCCGTCCCCGCCCGGCGATTCGCTTCATGCAGTTTTCTATGGTGTCGTGCAGGTAGATGACCACCTCGGGCTTTGCCAGGTGTGGGGTAATGGACCGTTCGATCTGGTCATAGATGGTCATTTGACTCTTATCGAGATTCATTTGGGCGAAGATGCGGTTCTTTTGGAATATGTAGTCGCAGACCACTGTGGGGAAAGCGTTTACCGCTTTTTTGTCCAGCTGGCAGGCGCGACTGAGCAGGAAGAAGAGTTCCGAGGGGAGGGCCGCGTCTTTATCGCCGGCGAATTGCCGGACCAGGAAGGGGTTTTTTCCATACTCCTCATGGACCAGGTGGCCCTCCAGCAGGGGGGCGATATTCCGTGCCAGGGTGGTTTTTCCTACTCCGATCAGTCCGGCAATGGCGATCAATCGGGATTCGTTGGGTAATCCGATCGGTTCGGTCATAGACTCTCTGCTTTCTGCGTCTCGGCCAGAAGCTGGTCATGAATTTCAGTCATCGTCTGGTTCAGTTCCGGATGGATAACCTTCGGGGCAATTTCTACCATCGGAACCATTGTGAAAAGCCTTTTATGCATCAGCGGATGGGGGACCACGAGGTTTGGGTCATTGATCTTGAGGATCTCGGCGCCGAACAGTAACAAGTCCAGGTCGATGGTTCGGGCCCCCCAGTGCTCGTGCCGAACGCGGTCCAAGCGGTTCTCTATCGATTGGAGTAAAAAGAGCAGATTTATCGCCGAGAGCGAACAGGTGATTTCCACGACCCCATTGAAATAATCGGCCTGGTTTTCGGGGCCGCCCATTGGTTGAGTCTCCATAATGGATGATACGGCCGTAATCTTTACGCCCGGCGACTCCCCCAGTAAGACCAGTGCTTTATTAATGTAAGCGCCACGGTTGCCCAGGTTGCTTCCTAATCCAATGTAGACGGTGGTGTCTTGCGTATTATTTGGGGTTGTTTTCTGCATTTTAGGGGCTAATCTTAAAGACGAAGATCGATCTTGGTCGTTTTTGTTTGTTCAGGCATAGTACCATTTCCATGGCAGATTCCCCTGTCAAAGTCGAATCAGGACACGAGAAGATCTTTCAGGATAACGATGAGTTCATTTTTTGTAATATTGGTTACCTGAACGATCTTTTTGGGGTCGTGCAGGCCGTTAACTATTGAAATGCTCGATTTTGAGATTCCCAGGGTTTTGGAGAAATATTTGATGAGTTCCTTATTGGCCTTACCCTTTTCCGGGGCGGCGGCAATGGTCACTTTCAGCAATGATTGCCACTGGCCCGCTATCCGTGTGCGCGAACTGCCGGGGACCGCCTTGACACCAAAGGTAAGCCCATCACTAGTTTCAGTAATATCTATCATAGGATACCCTTTATTTTATACCGTCTAATCTGAAGCGGGGCAATAAAAAAACATGGCCGCAATCTGACGTATGCGTCGCGGGTATTTTCGGAACCCATTTTTCGCATGATAAAGGAGGATCTGGACGAAGTAAAAGGACATTTGGTGTGGAAGTCTCTGTTCTCGTCGGAGCCGCCGGCCAAAAAGTAAAAAAAATATTTTTAATGTGAGAATTTTTTAATCCTGTTTTCTGCGATAAAAAAGGCGATATTTATGGTAAAAAAAGACTTTGGTGGCGGAAATCTTCGTTTTTGAAAAAAACTTATCGAATTATACTTGC
Source organism: Phycisphaerae bacterium (assembly GCA_021736565.1). Classification (GTDB taxonomy): domain Bacteria; phylum Planctomycetota; class Phycisphaerae; order Sedimentisphaerales; family SM23-30; genus JAIPFO01. Next base: position 2,978 of record JAIPFO010000170.1, read on the forward strand.
AATTGAAATGAAAACTGTGCAAAATAGATGGGCTACGAATGACGTCATGGAGTTTTTCGCTATGATTTTACAATACTAAATATGTTCACGACTAAGATTAGGAGATAAGTATGGGTCCGATTTTGAGTTCCCTCATTGACTTGCAGCTGGTAGAGTATGAAGTACGCAAGACCAAGGAGAGGCTTAAGAAATCAAAAAGAGCCATCCTTAAGAAAGAACATAGTATTAAGCAGCATGAAGGGGCATTGAACGCCAAGAAGGAAGAGATTAAGCTCTCGAAAGTTCAATATGACACCTTGGATGTTGACATTAAGTCTGATGAAGCGAACCTGGCAAAATTACGAGTTGGGCTTAATGCGGCTAAGAGCAACAAGGAATATAGTGCGGTTCTGACCCAGATCAATACGAATAAGGCCGATATGTCTAAACTTGAGGACCGGGCACTTGGTTTGATGACCCAGATCGACAACGACGAGACTGTCATCAAAGAACTAGAAGAGACTATTGCGAGTGAAAAAGAAGAACTTCTGGCGATACAGACGGAGACGGATGTATTAGAAGAAGATATCATAGCGGAACTGGGGAGTAAGGAAGAAAGATACCAGAGTGCTTTGGAAAAAGTAAATTCCAAATATCGCGATATGTTTGTCCGTCTGGCGGAACGTTATGACGGTGAAGTTTTGGCCGAAGTCGCCCATGTCAACGGAAAACGCCATTCAGAACAGTCGTGCGGCGGCTGCTTTATGAGTGTTCCGCTGGAGGCGGTCAACGCCCTGATGACTCGGGATGATGTCTTGACCTGTCCGAATTGTGGTCGCTTTCTGGTCATGGAAATGAAATCGAGTACCCAGAACGTGATCGGGTAGTCTTTCACGAGGAGTGTCAAAGAATTAACAACACGGAGAAGTTCGCTTTTTCGTGTATTTTTTTGCGCAGTGGTGGGGTCCGCGTCCTAATGGATTTTTGGCCTTTTGTGGTACCTGGACGGTTGATCTGTACTGAGGGGGTATTATACTGTCCGATCGTGTATAACGTAAGGCTATGAATTGCAAGGATTTAGAGGCTGTCAGGACGGGCAAATGCATCGGGGGATGGGTATGGCATTCGAAAAGACACATTTTAACCTGGGAATCAATATTTTATGAAGTTAATTATTAAGACAGACGGCGGCTCACGCGGCAACCCGGGCCCGGCAGCGGCGGGGATCTATATTACCGACGCCAACGGGAAAAAGCTCTTTGCCGGCGGTTTTTACCTGGGGAATGCCACGAATAATGTGGCGGAATATACCGGTTTGCTTCGCGGCATGGAAATCGCGGGTGAACTGGGCGGTACCGACCTGGAAATTCTCTGTGATAGCGAGCTGATCGTAAAGCAGGTCAACGGCCAATACAAAGTAAAAAATGCGAACCTCCGACCCTATTATGAGCAGATCGTGAGTCTCAAAGATCGGTTCAAAAACGTAACGGTCCGTCATATCTACCGTAGTGACAATACCGAACCGGACGCACTGGTCAATAAAAGCCTGGACGTTAAAAAGGATATCGGCGGCATGTTGGGCGAGAGCGCGGGCGAGTCTGAAAGCCCGGTACCGCTTGGCCCGGCACCCCGTCATACGATCATCAACCTTCGAGAAAAGGTGAAATTCGACGCTAGCGGCCGGTGCCATGAGATACTGGCCCAGACCGATTCGATAACCAGCAAAGTCATCGCCCTGCAACCGGGGCAATGCACTGAAATCCAATGCCGGGACGTTCTGTCGACCCTTACGGTCATGCGGGGCTCTGGGGATGTAAAAGTCGGCAGTGAAACGATTTCGCTAAAGGCGGGATTGTGGGTCCAGATCGATAAAACCGGGAGTATCACCCCGTTGATATTTAAAGCCGAATCGGGCGAACAACTGATTGTAATTCTATCCCATATCGACTAATATTGACGCCAGGGCCCTATCCGGACGGATCGGGATTTGAGGTCCATTTTCCGAATTTTGAGGGGCGAGTTGAAACACAAATATTGACTTTTGAGGTGGTAATCACTAAGATGTCCACCGTACAGCCCCGGCAATAAAAAATAGAGAGCGGACGTGGCGGTCGCTCATGCCTTCGGGCATGGGAGGAAAGTCCGGGCAGGACAGGGCAGGGTGATGGCTAACGGCCACCGGGAGCGATCCTCGGGACAGTGCCACAGAAAATACACCGCCGATGGTTCCTTCGCGGGGACACAGGTAAGGTTGAAATGGTGCGGTAAGAGCGCACCGCGGATGGCGTGAGTCATCTGGCAGGGTAAACCCCACCCCCTGCAAGACTAAACAGAGCCGAGTGCCGGCCCGGCACGCTTGAGGCTCGGGTATGTTGCTTCCGCTAACGCGGAGAGCCGGCGAGTAATCGTCGGTCCAGATAAATGACCGCCTGGCATCCCATGATGTGGTGTTAAACAGGACCCGGCTTACGCGTCCGCTCTTTTTTTGACGCCTGTTTTTGGCATCATACGTGTTGGTCCGCCTTTGGCGGCCCTGCTTTTGAGGTGGGGGGCAAGGGCTTTAAATGGAAAAAGGCTGAGCTGCCGGTGAGACGGCTCGATTCAGTCCGGATGGATAGAACCTGTAAAAATTGACTTTTGAGGCAACAAAGTAAGGCTAATCTATATGGCACCCTCCACAAAAAAAATTAGAACTATTGTAATCGGTCTTCTTTTCTCCCTGTTTGTTTTTTCTGGCTGTGTCCGTCAGGAGGAGATTTCCCGGGATTTCCAGTCGAATCGCCGAGCGAGTCATGAGAAACTCAGTCGAACGGTGGCGGTGGCGAAGGGGGGGGGAAACGCCGAGCGTCTTGTTATTAATGAGCTGGAAATTATCAGTGGCGACCTGGATATTGATGCGTGTGTTGAACTGGCATTCGTTCACAACAAAGAGATCCAGACATCTAAGATACACCTCCAGGAGGCCATCGGCCAGACCGTTGAGGCCCGGTCCACCGCGCTGCCGCAGGCGTCATTTAACGGCAGTGCGATTCGCAACGACGATGACAGTCTTTTTGGTCAAAAAGAAAGCTACCAGCTTGGATTGCTGGTTCGCCAGCCATTGTACCTCGGCGGCCTGATCGGTACGGCGCTGGACGCCGCGGCGGTATTTTCCTACCAGACCCAGCAGGAACTCCGAAAAACCTGCCAGAAAGTACAACTCACGGTGCGCAAAGAATACCTGGCGATACTCCTGGCGAAGGAATTGGTGGATGTTGCCCGGCAGGCCAAGGCCAACGCCCAGGAATTACTCACTGATACGCAAAAGAAATATCGCCTGGGGGTGGGGACGAAATTTGAAGTATTACGGGCCCAGGTTCGGGTGAAGGATTTTGACGCCAGGCTGATTCGCTTTCAAAACGGTTACAAGCTGGCCAAAAACAGATTACTGAACACCCTGGGTGTTTCGCAGATGAGCCACGTTAGCCTGACCGACGCTTTAACGTTTGGCCCGATCACGGTGGATTCAGATATGTGTCTGCTGCGTGCGATGGAAAAACGGCCGGAACTGCTGATCGGCGAATCCTATATTCGACTGGCCAAAGACAATGTACTCTCCGAGCAGGCGGGGAACCGTCCGAATGTGTTCCTGCAGGGGCAATATACCCGGTCGTACCCGGGGTTGGGATCTACGGTCGATTTTGGCGATATTAAAGGCGAGCGGAAATGGGACCGGTCGATGAATGCCGGCATTGTCGTGGAATGGGCCTTTTTCGATGGGCTGGCGACCCGCGGGCGGGTGATCAAGGCGAAGGCCATTCTGGATCAGCAGAAAGTGGCCCTGCGTAAACAGGAACAGCAGGTCCAACTGGAAGTCACCCAGAGTCTGTTAAACCTGGAGAGCAACCAGCGTTTTGTTGCCTCACAGGATGGCCGGGTGGAAGATGCGACAGAGGCCCTTCGGTTGGCCAAGGTGGGATTTCGCGAAGGGACCACGACCAGCCTGGATGTTATCTCGGCAGAGTTGGCGCTGGCCGAGGCGCAGTCGGATTATTACCAGGCGGTTCACAATTATATGGGCGACCAGTTAGACCTTAGCGCATCAATTGGTATCATCGGGGAAGAACCCCTTGGAATTAATAACACGCAGTAAGCGTCAAAGCCGTTGATCAGATCAAACAGGTATTTGTCTCTGACAGATAAGGGCCGGCGACCGCTGGTGATTTGGACGTCCGCGTCATAAGTATTGTGGCGTGTTGAGCCTGACTTTTGACGCAACCATCAATTTGGAGTAATATAACATGAAAAAATGGAGCATCCTGGGATTAGTTGTTATCGTGCTGGGGGCAGCCGCGGCCTATCAGATCCATATCATCCTGACCACCACACCGGCGGAGAGTATCGATAAGATCCAGAAGAAAACCGGGATCCCGGTCAGTATTTTCGAAACGGTTCGAGGCGACTTTAAACAGACCATCTCGGTCAGCGGTTCGGTCAAAGGGATCGTTGAAGTGCGTATCTCCCCGACGATCACCGAACGGATCGAGACGATACACGTTCAGACGGGCCAGAAGGTGACCCGGGGCGAACTGCTGGTGACCCTGAATGCCCGTGCGAGCAAGTTAAAGCTGGCCTATGCCCAGGCGGCCCTGGGGGCATCCGAACAGCAACTGCTACGGTTAAAAAATGGGTCCCGGCCGGAAGACATCGAAATGGCCCGGGCACAGATGGCCGAAGCAAAAGCCAATTATGATCTGCAACAGATCGAAACGCAACGCCAGGAGACGCTCTACAGCGAAGAGGCGACTACCTTACAGGCTGTCCAGCAGACCAAAGCCCAGTTTGACCGTGCCGAGTCGGTCTTAAAATCGGCCCAGGCCAATTACAACATGATCAAAGCGGGGCCACGGATTGAAGATATCAAGGCGGCCGAGGCCCAGAGGGCCCTGGCGAAAGTGGCGGTGGAGCAGGCCCAGAAGCATCTGGATGACCATTACCTCAAGGCTCCCTGCGACGGGGC
>JAIPFO010000171.1 GCA_021736565.1 Phycisphaerae bacterium
GTAAAAACATCGATTCTAAGCCAGAATCATGGCACCATAAGGCTTTGGGCCCTGGCGTCAGAATGGGGTGTTTGTCAATATTTCTTCTGGCGCTTGCCTCATTGTAAGTCATTGAATACAATAAGGGCAATGCCACCGCCCGTAAGCGATCAGGTGACGCTCTAAATATTTGATATCACTGACTCACGCGTCAAAAGTCATTTTTCGACTTTAAAATCACCCTTTAAGGTGCGTAAATCAACACGAATTCTGTTTTCAAACAGTCCGCCTCCCATTCGGCAGGCAGACTAAGGAGCAATCTCAATGAAAGTATTAGCTATTAATGGCAGCCCTCGCAAGGGCGGCAACACTGAAATCCTGATCAAAAAGGCCCTGGCACCCATTGAAGCGGCGGGCATCGAAACTGAAATCGTACAAATTGGTGGTAAAGTGGTCCGGGGCTGTACCGCTTGCGGCAAATGCGTCGAACTGAAAAACAACACCTGTGTGATCGCCAACGACCCGGTCAACGAGATCATTGCCAAGATACTTCAAGCCGATGGGATATTGCTCGGGAGCCCGACCTATTTCACTGACGTGACCGCAGAACTGAAGGCGTTGATCGACCGGGTCGGATACGTCTGCTATCGCAATGGCGCCTTGAGGCATAAAGTTGGAGCGGCGGTCGTGGCGGTGCGCCGTGGCGGTGCGATCCATGCTTTCGACACCATGAATCACTTTTTCCAGATCAACCAGATGTTTATCGTGGGGTCAAGCTATTGGAACATGGTTTACGGCTTAAACCCCGGCGATGTTGAGACCGACGAAGAAGGCCTGGCGAACATGAACAACCTGGGCGAATCAATGGCTTATCTGCTAAAGAAATTAAACGCATAGCTCCTGGCGTCTATTTTGGTTATTATTTGTGAAATTGTCGCTATTTTTCCGATGATCAGAAAATATGACTCGTAAAGTACTCCAAAATGTATTGACGGACCTGCCCTACCTGTTTTTCTTTGTGGTGTTCAGCACCGCAGGGATGGCGGCTATTGGTGTCTCGCTTCTGGCGAAACCGGTGAGTGAGTATTATTCGGATAAAGCGGAGATGACCGATGCGGAAATGGCTATGGCGGACCTGAAGGATTTTTATGACCAGCAGGCGAAACTGATGGAAAACCTGGACAATCCGGCGGTTCTGGAACGTTTGGCGATCAGTAACCTCAATTATCTGCCCAAGGGCACAGACCCCGATCGCCAGGTCACACTGCCAACGCTGTCGCCGGAGTTTAAGAATATTCTGGAGCAGATAAAACTCTCGAAAACGCCCCGAAAGCTCACCCGGGTGCAGGTCATCGCCGAGAGTCTGGCGGGAAATGACACCTATCAGATCTTACTGTTTGGCTTTGGGGGCGCCCTGGTGATCGTGAGTTTGACCTGTTTTTATAAGCACAAGGCTTAATATGGCCATCGGCGTCTAGCAGAGTCAAATCGGGCAATTGTACAATCGGGCGTTGCGCAAACTGGTCAGCGTTCGGAATGAGAATGACTTCCGGGCTTACTGAACGGTTAATGTTCTGAGTCGATTGATCGCAGCGGCGAGTTCCAGTTTTCTGAAGATGGCGAAGTTTCCTGTTGGTTCGTTGCTTAGCACATCCAGACCGTGGGTTTGGATGTCCTGTTCTACCAGGTCCAGGACCTGGGTGAGGTTTTTTTGGCCGTCCATGTAGCGTGTGGCGTAGTAGATCGCTTCGGCGATTGCGCGGGTCTGGCTGATATTGACAATTTGCTCGACGGCGGTCAGGTCGATGTCTGTTCGGCCGAAACCGATTGAATGTCTTCCATTTGTACTGATCTTTACTGCGCGATTGTTGCGGCTGGGATCGAAGCTGTTTCGTACCGGGATGCGATCGTGCAGCTGGCCAAAGGATTCGCCGCCTTCGGGCTGCCGTTCGGCCCTGTACTTTTCGGCCACTGCTTTGGCCTGCTCTGTATAGTCCTGGGGCTGGTAATCGTGCATGCAGATGACATGATCGGCGATGTCAAAATAATCGCCTGAGCCGCCGATGACCAGTACCGTTGATATCCCCAGGTCGGTATAGAGCTGCCGGGCCTTGTCGATAAAGGGTGTAATCGGCTCGCGGTCTTTTGAGACCAGCTCCTGCATGCGATGGTCGCGTATCATAAAGTTTGTCGCGGAGGTGTCTTCATCGATCAGGAGTACCCGGGTACCGGCCTCTAATGCTTCAATAATATTGGCAGCCTGGGAGGTGGAGCCGCTGGCGTTCTCGGAGCAGAATGCGTGGGTATCCTGACCGAGGGGCAGGTTATTGATGAACGGGTCAATCGCCACCTTTTCAATTCGCCGGCCATCTTCGGCACGGATTTTCATCATGGTGGGGTTCGATACCACTCGCTCACGGCCATCACCGGGAATGTGGTTATAGATGCCCAGCGCCAGGGCGTTGAGCAGTGTGGATTTTCCATGATAGCCCCCCCCGACGATCAGCGTAATACCTTCTTTGATGCCCATTCCTGTTATTTTTCCGGTATTGGGGAGGTCAACCGCAACCCGCATCGACTCGGGAGATTGAAAGGGGACCGCTTTTCCAGAGGACATCGGGCGGGGATCGATCCCACTGGCCCGCGGCAGGATCGCGCCATCATCGACGAATGCCAGCAGATTCAGCTCGGGAAGTTTCGCTCGCAGGACATCGGCATCTTCGGCGGTTTTAATATGTTCGTAAAGTTTGTCGTGGTCGAGGTTTGTGAACAAAAGGGCGGCTTCAGTTACCTGGGGCAGTTCATCAAGGAACATTTCGGCGGCATCCCGCCCGGCGATCCGTCGGCCAAAGGCCGGGAGGCCAAAGACAAACCGGGCCTCGACAAAGTCCTCCTGGACGATTATCGCGGTGGTCTGGAGAATCTCCTGGCCGGGGCGGTCGATCCCAATGAGCCCGCCCTTGCCGGTTCCGCGGTTTCCCTTGACGTAACGGCCGGTGGCCTGGTGAAATTGCCTTGCCAGAAAATCGCACAGGGCGATCTGACGAGATGGATTAGAAAACGTATCTACCGGAAACCCCGCCACCGATTGGGCGACTCGTACCCGCATCTTACTGGGCAACGCAAAGGGATCACCCTGAACATGGTCAATAATCAGCTCAAACTGTTCAAAGTCATACCGATCTTTGATGTCTTTATAGGCTTTGTAGCCACGCCCATCTATCCGTTTCAGCAAATCCAGCAGGTCATCACGATTCTTCATGGTCATCATTTCTCATTACGATATATTGCGATTGGCGATCCTCTCATAATCGTCAAATAATTTTTCAAACACGGAGCGCCAGCTTCGGGTCAGGGCGTATTTGCGAGCATTTTGGCCCATTTGCTGGCGTAATTCGGTATTGCTGATCAGCTCATTGAGTTTGGCGGCAAAATCGTCGGGATCGGTGGTCACATAGCCGGTTTGACCGTGGGTGACGATTTCCTTGGGCCCCATCTTATCGGTGACGACCACCGGGACCGCCGAGCTCATGGCCTCGAGGTTCACATTGCCGAATGTATCGGTTGTCGATGGGAATACGAATATATCTGAGGAGGCGTAGGCCCGGCTCAATGATTCATCTTTGAGAAAACCGGGGAACGCCACATTCAGTCCCTCGCACTCGGCCTTCATCTCCTTTAGATAAGGCCCGTCGCCGACGATGAGCAGTTTAACGCCATCCCGATGGACTTTGTTCTTGAATAGTTCGACCAGAACGTCCAGGTTCTTTTCGATCGATACCCGGCCAACATAAAGAACAGTTACTTCCTCGGAAGGCTGGCGGTAGCGGGGGTGAAAACGTTCGGTATCGATCCCGCGGGTAAAAATACCGACCGGGACGTCGAGTTTGCCTTCCAGCTGCTTTTTGGTATCTTCCGACGGCGCCAAAACCAGTTGGGTCTGGTTGTAATACCATTTCATGAAATCCCACATCAGGTTTTCCGAACGTACCCCTGAACGTTTAGTGGGCAGTTTGAATTCCTGGACGATCTTATCGACACGGTCGCGTACATATTCCGGCAGCGAGGTATGATAGGTTCCCATCAGGGGTATTTTATTGATTTTAGCCACCGCCAGGGCGTTGAGGCCCATCGAGCCGGGGGTGGCGGTGTGGATCACATCGTAATTGCCCGCTTTAAAATCCTTGAATATCCGGAATCGGGGGATCTTCAAGTCGAAGATCATATCGAAGTAGATGTCAATAGGAATCGCCGGTTTGTACCGGCAGATCCGGACGGTCCCAAACTCTTCGATGGCGTCCTGGCTGTCGCTGTGCGTATAGACATCGAGACATCGGCCGGTTTTTTGGCAAAAATCGGTTAAATACCGAAACGTATTGCCCACGCCATTGATTTCATCGTAGGTATCCGTAAAGAGAGCAACCCGCAACTGGTCATTTTTCATTTTTTTCATCCCTTGAACGTGTTTAGACTGATAATTTACTCATTATAGACGCCAGCGTCAAAAGTATTTTTGAAGCCCATTTCCCGCATATTAAGGGGCGATTTTTAAGCCGAAAAATGACTTTTGACGTGGACATCATTATACAGCGACAGGGAAAAAATGGAAATATTACCTTAAAAAAATGGAAAAATGATTGGAGAATTGAATTAAGAATATCCAATACAAGCATAAGAGATTTATTGACAAAGACTTAAGGCCGACTTTCGCATGCAAATTCGAAAAAGGTAAAAACAATACGCCATGCACTCTCACAGCTCTGCACCGGTAATCGATTCAATCAAACCCAATAAAAAAGTACGAATATCGGGCGAAGAGCCTTGCAACTAAATTCCATTTAACCGGGCGATGCCGCCTGACGGCCAGGTTCCCGATGGCATTTACGAGGTTTTTATATGCCGCCCAAATCCATTTGAGGAGCAAGATTCTCCAGGATCATTTCAATATCTTCTTTTTTGATAGGCATGCAAAGATAATTGGAGGCCCCCTGGCTCATAGCCAGTTTGCCATCGCCATAATCATCGCATATGGCAATGGTTGCCGTCTTTGAGAAATGGTCACAAATCGCCTTAAAACCGTTTAAATTATTGGGATTAAAATCGGCAACGATCAGATCAAAGTTTTTATCGGAAAATTCGTTAATACCGCCACCATCCTTTAGCATACGAAAACTGTAATTCTTTTCTTTCAGATGATAAGTGATCAGGCTGATATGTGCGTTATTTTCGCTAATTACAAGTGTTCTGCCGGTCATATGCCGTGTGGTCTCATGTTGTCGAAAATAATGACCAATTAACGCTCGCTCGATAGAGACAAAGAGGTATTTATTCAGATTTTTCTTTTTAATGACTTCATCGATTCCAATGTTAAACAATTCCACCGGACAATCGTCAGTTCCGATAATAGCCAACGTTGCTACTGTCGGAGAAAATTCCGATAAGCCTTCCAGGGCCTTTCTGTCATTGACTAACCCGATGCCCTGGCAGAGGATAATAACATTTGTACTGACGCGTTGTGCATAATCCAAAGCTTTTTGAATGCTGCTAACACAGTTGACATGATATTTTTGCTCTTCAATGAACTCGCCAAGGGCATTGACCATACCCAGGTCTGAACCGATGACCTGAATCGTAACATCCTGCTTATTGCGGATCTTGCCACGCATGGCCGATATCTGCTCCTCCTGGAGGCACAACCGATGGACAACATCGTCATCCAGGATCCGGCAGCCCACTTCAACCATACAGCCGTATTCATTTTTAATCTTCTCCATGCGGGCGACTTCCATAAAGACCTTTTTCATGCGTCCGCCATGAGTGCTAAAGGTGATCTCCATCACGCGTGAAGGAGTAAAGTTTTCATCAACCTGTATACGCATTCCAGCACGTGATATGTCTTGAATTACAACGCTGTATTTGCTACGTTCGCCCGGGTTAACATCGGTTATACGTTTTAATGTCCCCAGCAGTTTGGTTGGATATCGTTCATCTTTTCGCCACTTACTGCCCACATCATCGCTGACAGCCGAATAACTGGCCTCAAGCTTTCGCATGTACTGGACCAATATCTTCTGAAGGATTTGCAATTCGTCCAGGTTACATCGTTGAAAAAATTCCTCTATTCTCTCTATGTTCATTATCGTTCCTTACAACTTCATTTTTTACCCAAAATCATCAGATCTTTTCAAATTGAACCCTAATTCACCTATTCAATACGGTAATTAATTCAATATCAAAAAGTGATATTTTGCAATAATCACACTTTTGACCCCAGTATTAAAAGGCCTTATCTTCTTCAAAAAGGACTCCACTTTAATCGGCTACTCAATACCTCAACTCAACTACATTTACAAAAAAGTGCCCATAACGTGCTATATTTTTTATTAATATCCGATAACTTCATTTTTCTCGCTATGACCAACGCGGTAAACAATTATCTGACATACTACCCTACTTTTTGCGGGTCAGCGTTCACTCCACTAAAGTGGTATTTTCGCCTGAAAACCCACATGGCTCCCTCTGAAATAACACAAAGATACAGAAGGATCGTAGAATCGCTGTTTTAATCCCCAAAAAAAATTATTGGGTGAACGCATATATTTCTTGTAACATGGATGGCCAACGAGCGTCTATCTGGATACAATCAAACACTAACGAATGACGTTACAGAGAGGACATCGGGACGATGAAGTTCCTTGCCGCCTTTTTGGGTCATTTATGAGCTGGCTTTAGATATAAAAACCGTTTTTTTGCATAAAAATCAAACTTTGGACTTGTAGAATAACCTTGAACCCATTAGAATCATCGATAGATCAGATACCAGGATTGGGGCATCTGACCGACGTTTCATTCATGAACATTGACCGTTATTTTGATAACTGAACTATTGAAATAATATAATACTTCACCTACCAGGAGGCATAAATATGGAGCAAAATTCAACACTGACCGAGGGCATTTCGATGGATGCCGTCGAGTCGATTATCGTCGAACAGGGCTATGACGTGACCCAGAGCGATACGGGCGTTCTAAAGATTCGTGATATCGAGAGCAATATCGTGGTCCAGGCGGTCCTGGAAGAGAATGTCCTGTTCCTGACGGTTCCCTGCATCAACGTCCCCCGCAGCGCGATCACCCCGGCGATCATGACCCGGATGCTGGACGCCGATAATGGCATTTCCACCTCGAATTTCCAGCTATACACTTCCAAAGGTGAGAAAGTCACGGTCACCCTGAACAATTTCTGCAAATTGCAGCAGATGGGGCCGGATGACCAGGACGACATCCTCTCCTGTGTGGAATTCCTCCTGGCCGACGTTGTCGCGGCACGCGGGATGCTGGTCGAACTGGCAGAGTAACCCTCTAAAAAAAGCGTATGTCTTTATTTTCAAAGAACTTACCACGAATAACATTCCAAAAAACGAACCGAGACACCCACGACAAAAGTCGATTTGTATCGCCCAAATCCGCCTTTAAGATGCGGAAAACGGGCAACAAAAAGACTGAGGACCCGGGTGTCTGAATAGACCTATTGAAAGGACCATAAGATGGCATTTTTTAAAAATATTTTCGGCCGATCAGCACGCGTTGTCAAGGGACAGGCCAACCAGGCCATGGACGCACTGGAAGAAGCGACCTTCGAATCCACCTTAAAACAGACCGTTCGTGACATGAAAAACGAATTGAACAACGTCGTCCGCGCCTCGGCGGATGCCATGGCCAACCACAACCGGCTGGAAGCGGAATATCAGAAATATGTCCGTCAGGCCACCGAATGGAAAGGCCGTGCGATGAAAGCCCTGGAAGCGGGCAACGAAGAACTGGCCAAAAAAGCCCTGGCGAAAAAGGCCGAATGTGACAGCCAGGTCGCCTCCATGCAGCATGGCGTTGATATGGCCCGGGGCACCAGCGAGAAGCTTAAATC